>JAOACM010000468.1 GCA_026417845.1 Planctomycetota bacterium
TCCGCGGACAGTTCGAAGGCCGCGATGGCTGAAACGTGAGGCCAATCCATCGCCTCGCCCAGCGCGGCATGAAAGGCCGCCATATCGTCGTCCACGGCCTGCCTTCCGCAGAAGGCGATTTCTATACCAGCGACCCTCGCCGCCGCCGCGGCAGCGACCACCGGATCCACGAACCCCTTCAAAAGCCAGCCCTCGTCCACGCCGAGAGCGAAGGCGTGCTGAAGAACCTTTACGCCCTCCTCCCCGGCTATGGTGAAAGCGAAGACCCTGCTTCCGGGGAGCCTGTCCTTGAGCTTGAGCGCCTCTTCGAGCGCGAACTCGTCGTAAGGGCCTATGCCAGTTTCCAGGCCGCCGAGTTCGATCCTTTCGCCCGACGGCGAAACCCTGATATCTGCCGAAGTGGCCGGTACCAGCTTGATGAAGGCTCCGATCTTCATGTCCGGCATTATCTTGCGCGCGCATTTTCGATCCCGGCGAGCGGGCTCCTTCGGAGACCTGCAACCCCTTCCCGGGCAGGCGGTTTCCGATCCCGACGCGCGCGAGCTTCTCACCGCCAGATATCCGGCGCGTACGTCATGCCTGCCGGCGTCACATCCGCGAGATGAGATCGCCAAGCAGACCGGGGAATACGCCGAACACGACGACCGCGGCGGCCGGGATGATTATGGCCAGTTCCGCGGCCCACGAACATTCAGGGGCATCCCTGTCCAGCGCCTCGTCCGGTCCGGAGGCGTGATCGCCCGCCGTCCGTCCGCCACCCGCAGCCGCCCCGGTCCCCCCGGGGGCGGGCGAAAGCGGCATCTGCACTGCGCTGGCCGCAGCATCCCCTTCGGGCCGGCTTCCCGACCCAGCTCCAGGCGCGCTTCCCGTTGCTGCGCCGGCCGATCCGGTCTGCCCCATGGCGCCGGATATCTCTCCCGGCCGCGATGCACCGGCGCACACGGCTGGAGCGGCGCCAGACTGCCGATGCGTCGCGGACCGCCGTTGGGATCCGTACATGCACATTATGACGCGGAGATAATAAGCGGCCGACACCACGCTTGCCAGTACGCCTGTCACCACCAGCGCCGTCTCGCCCCTGGCGAGCGCGTCCCGGAAGATTGCGAACTTGGCGAAGAATCCGGCCAGCGGCGGGAAGCCGGTAAGCGACAGCATGAACAGAGCCATGCACAGCGCTATCGCCGGGCGCTCGCGGCCCAGCCCGGCGAAGTCCTCGAAGGTCTCCAGCTCGCGGCCGCCACGCCGGATCAGCGAGACCACGCCGAACGCGCCGGCGGCCGCCGCGCCGTAGACGAAAAGGTAGTACAGCATTCCGGCGACGGCGCGTCCCGGCGATTCCGCCCCCCCGGGCGTCCCGACAAGCGCAATCAGCAGGTAGCCGGTATGGGCTATGCCGGAGTAGGCCAGCATGCGCTTGACGCTCGACTGCCGCAGCGCCACCGCGTTCCCGACCAGAATCGTCAGCATGGACGATGTCCACAGCACGGCCGCCCATGAACTGTCCCACGGACCGGCCGATGACGGGAGGGTTGTAACGACCACCCTGGCAAGCACCGCGAATGCCGCCGCCTTTATCCCGGCGGCCATGAGGATCGTCACCGGGGTCGGCGCCCCTTCGTACACATCGGGGACCCACTGATGGAAAGGCGCCGCGCCGGCCTTGAAGAGGAACCCGGCCAGCATCAGTCCCGATCCGCACGCGAGAAGCCCGCGGTACGATTCCTGGAGCGGCCGTGCGGCGAGCGACAGCGACCCGGTAGCGCCATAGAAGAGCGCCATGCCAAAAACGAGCAGGGCCGTACCGAGAGAGCCGGCGATGAAATATTTCATGGCCGACTCCCCGGAGCGCGGATCGGGACGATGCGAGGCGCAGAGCGCATACGTCGAGAGCGAAACCAGCTCGAGACTCAGCAGCAGCGTCAACAGGTCCCCGCTCCGGGACAGCAGCAGCATCCCGGCGGCCGTCAGCAGCACCAGCGCATGGTACTCGCCGGGCTTGTCGGAATGCAGCCGGGATCCCGCAGCCGCCAGGAGCGAAATGGCGGCGGCGAACAGGACCGTCGCGGACGCCCAAGCGGCGAGTCCGTCCGACGGGAACGCCTTCCGGATGACCGCGCCGGCCATCCCGGGCGACGTGACCGCCCCACCGGCATCAAGGGGCATTATCCACGCGCTCCCCGGCCAAGCGGCTGCCAGCATCGCCGCGGAAATCCCGACTATGGTAAGCGAAGCCAGCGGCAGGATATGTCCCTCCTCCCGCCTCAGGATCATCCCCAGAAAAGCGACAACCGCCCCACCGAGCATCAGAACGATCGCGGGACCGATATGAGCCAATCCGTTCCAGTCCATCGCTTCTCCGATGCCCTCCGCCCAGTCGCCTGCTCTACGTCAGGGGTCGCCGGAACCTCAGGGAACCCGGGATCTATCCAGAAACTTCCCCGGCGCTCAGGGTTTCCGCTGCCTGCTCAGCCGTTCCGGGGGGCTTCTGATAATCTTTGAAAGCCTGTCCAGAAACTTCCCGCAACAAATCAGAGAGCGCAAAGACGCAGGCGTCGCAACAGCATGTTTTCGGATAGGATCCAGGAGCCTGTCCATAAACTCCCCGGCAATCAGATTTCTGCGGCGCTACGCGAGATTCAGCCGGAGGATTCCATGCGGGTTCCAAGTGCCCATCCGAAAACTTCCCACCGGATAGCGGGGGTCGCTGAGTATACAAGCTCCGCGCCGGAGGTTTCCGGACAGGCTCCAGGGGCAGACTCTTTTCCCTGTCCGGCTCCGCCTTCCCTATTACGGAGGGGACCGGCATCCGGACCGGTGCTGACGCCGCCCCGGAGCCCGCCGGGACGGGTATACGTCCTCTTATGCCGGTGATCCACGCCCTGACGGAAGGTTCCATGCGGTCCATGAAGAATCCTGGAGCCACACCCATCGCAACGATCAGGATCGCTATAGGCAGGAGCGCCGACAGCTCGCGGGACGTGGCGTCATGGAACGAACTTCCGCCGTCCGAAGGAGGTTTGCCGAAGAATATCCGCCGGATCATCCATAGGATGTAGACGCAAGAGAGCACCACCGAAATCCCGGCCAGTACGGCCGCCTTCCGGTCCCACAGGAACGCCCCCTGAAGCGTGCAGAACTCGCCGACAAATCCGCTCGTCAGCGGCACGCCGATGGCTCCAAGCCCCACGATAACGAACACGGTCGAGAATATCGGCATGCGGGATGCCAGCCCGCCATAGGCGGCCATCTCGCGCGTGTGACCGCGTTCATAGAGCATCCCGGCAAGCAGGAACAGGCCGGCCGCGGTCAGTCCATGGCTCAGCATGACGAACAGCGCCCCCTGCACGCCGATCAGATTCATGGATGTTATCCCGAGCATGCAGACGCCCATGTGGCTGACGGAGCTGTACGCTATGAGCCTCTTGAAATCGTCCTGAGCCATGGCCATAAGGCCTCCGTATACCGCCCCGCCGACCGATAGCGCGCCAAG
>JAOACM010000469.1 GCA_026417845.1 Planctomycetota bacterium
GCCCTATGCCAAGTATCATCGCCAAGACGGCTGCGAACAGGGGCTTCGAGAATGAACCCCGCAATGTGGAGGAAGCCGGGTCTGGCGGGGCGGAAGGACCGGAGGCGGCGGACGGGGGCGCGGAAGATGACCGGGCCGGCGTTCCGGGAGGCGCGATCCCCCGACCTCCAGATGCGCCGTCGCCTGTGCCGGCGCCGGAGCCTCCGGACGCCGGTGGGGAATCCTTCCGATCGCGCTCAGCTCCGTCGTTCACGACGCGTTTCCAGACAATTCGCCCGCGCCGTTCCTGTCTGCCGCTTCATAGCGGCTCCTCGGCAGAAGCGTATCGGCATCCCGGTTCGACCGGGCGACGGACCGCCGCGAGCCGCGCCCGGCCGCCGACGGGCGGTCAGTCAGGCCGGTAGCGAGCCGCCCCAGACACCAGCCGGTGGCATGGCCGCAACTGCGGAGTTCGGTATGCACCTGGGACGCGTCCCCTGATAGCGTATGGGGGCTGGAGACCCGATCCGCCTTCTTTGTCCGCCCGGGTAACTGTTTGCCGCTCTCGAGTAGCATATGCTACCGGTGGCGCGGAGTAACCGGGGCGGCAACCGTATGCTACGGACGGATAGGCTCAATCCGCTGTGTCCCGATACAGGGGGCGGCAAACAATTACCGCCCGGTTCGAAGGGTGCGGACCGGATATGTACCCGGGCCGCATCCCCTGCGGATCGCTCCAAGATCCCGCACTTGCGGTAATGCACCCGCACCAGCCAGCCGCACAGAGAGCAGGCGTGCGGATGCCTGTCTACCGAACAGGGGGCGCCGGCTACCGCTCGATTATCTCCAGCCCGCACAGGACCGGCAGCCCCTTTGACGGCTTCAGCTCCACCGAAAGCGAATCGGATGCCCGTATGCCGCCGAACTCGCGGACTATCGAACGCATCCGGCCGCCGGCTTCCTTCACCACGTCCAGGTCTGTCAGCACCTCCTTCCCTTGGATCGCCACCGAAAAAAACCGCTCGCCGGCCGCCATCGCTTCCGGCTCCAGGAAATGCAGCCGCACCGCAAAGGTCCGCATGGGCCTCTCGCGCCCATCTTCTCCCGGACCGGCGCATTCTATCGCCAGCACGGGCGCGCCGTCCTTGTCGCCGTCGAAGGAAAACGCCACCCTTTTCCCCTCGCCGCGGATTATCAGCGCGACGGCGTTGCCGGGTTCCCACCCTGGCCTGTCGAATATCTCCTGAAGGATCGCAGCGAGGTTCGGGGTGCGCTGTGCCGGGCCGCGGTATTCCTCGTCCGTCCAATCGGGCGGTTCCCACGTGACTGACGCCGCGGTCTTCCGCCTTCCAGATATCTCCTTCTTTCTGGCCCTGAAAGGAGCTGCGTTATCTGCCGCCTCGCCGGCTATCGTTATCTTTGCCTTTCCGGTTCCGTCCCTGGCCGAGGAGAACTGGACGTATGCCCGCTTGACTCTGCTGCCGCGCGCGACCCGGACGTCCGCGAAGCGTATGCCTGCTATCCTGGTCCCGCCGGGTGA
Organism: Planctomycetota bacterium; assembly: GCA_026417845.1. Taxonomy (GTDB): domain Bacteria; phylum Planctomycetota; class SZUA-567; order H5-PLA8; family CALKMO01; genus CALKMO01. The sequence continues at coordinate 1,520 of JAOACM010000469.1, forward strand.
CGCAAGATCGAGGATCGTGCCGTCAACGGCAGCCATCCCTTCTTTGACGTCCTCATGAGCGTCGTCGCTCTTCGACGTCACCGCAATGGACCTGCCGAGGCTACCGACGTCCCGTGTATCCAGAAATACCGATACCCTGCGGATACCGATACCTCCGGATGCCGCCACCCATGCGGGACTTTCCCCCGAAACGCGGGAGGAATGCCGGCGGAACCAGCGGACATCCGCAGGTTCGCGCTCAATCTCGACGCACGGTCCTACGCGCTTTTCATCGGGATATGGAACCCACGGGATGCCTTCCCCGGCCAGCCGGAATCCGGGAGCGCCAAAGTTTACTCCCAGTCTTTTGATCGGTCCCTCGCCACCCACGCACTCGTATGCGGTCCACATCTCGATCTCCGGCATATGGACCAGACCGAGCGATGTCTGATTCTGGTAACTGCAAGAGCAGGTCCTGGTATAGTCCGGCGCGTTCAGGAGGCCGTCCGCGGCTATAAGATTCGATGTGCAGCCGCTCTTGAAACCTCCGAAGTTGCCGAACCCCGCGTCGCGGCTCAGATCGCAGAAGCCGGCCGCTCCGGAACGGAACGTCAGCAGGTGCTCGCTGGCGATCGGATAGTCGCAACCGTACCCCTTCCTGTACGTCCACGGGCATTCGATTCCGGTCAGGGGAGCCCTGCGCATTACGGGCCGGCCGTCCAGCAGGCCTACCATCTCGGAGCCGGTTATTATCCGGTCGCCATGAAGGATCAGCGGGGTCCAGTATCGGATATCCCTGTCCCACAAGACGGTTCCGTCTGAGGCACGATAGGCTGTTATTCTCGAACCGGCCTCGCCTTCTATCATGTCGCGGCCGGGCCTGAAAGCCTGTATGAGAATGTCGCGACCCTTGGAATAACCAAGCCAGCTGCCAAATATGTTCGCGGAAGTACGCCACAGCGGCCGGCCGGTCCTGAGATCCAGCGCCGAAATGGAATACGCATCGGCGGGCGGAGCCTGCCCGGCGGCGGCAAGGGCATTGTGCGCGAACGGCGGAATCCGATCCAGGCAGTACAGTCTGCCGCCACCTATCGCTATCCCGTTGTGCAGGAAAGAGTATCGCGCTTGGATACCCCACAATTTTCCCCCGGTCTTCCTGTCCATCGCGACCAGGCTTTTGCTGGCTACCCTGTCGTATATCTCCCTTGGGAACCGGTATGCGAGCCTCGGATCTGTCTCTTTGGCCTTGTCGGCGAATTCCGCGAAATCTGCGCCGCCGATCAGCAGGTCGCCGCCGATGGCGATGTAGCCCCAGGCCGAGGCAGGAGAGCCGTCCGGCCTCAGCAGGCGGAAACTGCTTTTCTTCCTGCCCGTAACAGCGTCCAGCACGGTGCATTCGGCCCCCTGGATCACGTACAGCGCGTCCGCAGCGGCCACGAAGTTCGTACCCCTGGCGTTGGCGCCAGGGATGTGCCGCTGGTTGTAATCCAGACCGGTGTGATCTTCATGATGCGTTTCGTCGTAGTAGATTCCGAAGGTGCCGAGTCTGTCGAGTTTCGTCTTCCACAGGATGCGGCCCGTGTACACGTCGCGGGCGCTGAGCGAATCGAGCCCCTGGATGAAAAGACGGCCGCCGATGATCTGCGGTGGCGGCCCGTGGCCGTGCCGCGGCAGGACATCCTCATGCGAACTGCCCCCGAACCACAGGATTCCCAGCGGCAGCCTGACGAGGAAGTCGTCCGATTTGAGCGAGTTCGCGGCGTCGCCGTACTGGTGCGTCCACGGCGCCGATCCCGGCAGCGGGCCGACGCGCCTCAGGATTGTCAACCCTCCTTCCCCGGACGTTCGGACCTCGGCTCCGGCCAGCCCGGACCTGCCTCCCCGGGCGTCCCCCGCCCCGGTCCCACCGTCGGCACCGGGCCCGGCCGCAGCCGGACCTCCAGCCACGCCGCCCGTCCCGGTTCCGGCCGCAGCGGC
>JAOACM010000470.1 GCA_026417845.1 Planctomycetota bacterium
TGTGTATAAGAGACAGGGTGATGGCGGGCCCGCCCGGGCGCATAGCGGCGGAAATACGCCAGCGCCTGTGGCAGCTTGGCCGCGACGGAGGGTACTTCTGCTCGCCGGATCAGTGGATGCCGTTCCCCAAAGAGCATGTGACGGCGTTCGAGGATGCTCTGCGCGAGTTCGGCAGGTACCCGCTTCAACCGCCCGGGCCGTGAGTGGGAAGGCGCGGGATGAGCGGACCGGGGTGGCGGACGCCCGGTACGCGCTGCAGCCATCTCTTCCATCCCGGGGGCAGGCCGCCGCGGACGTGCATTGCGCGGGCGGTCGGACACGAGGGAGTCGAGACCTCCAGGGACCTGTCGGCGCGCGCATACGGTGCGGAGGGGGCCGTCGGCGGGAGGGTTCGGCGCCTTTTAACGGCGCGCAGCAGAAGAGGGAGGATAACCCCGTGGAACGGATCGGCATAGCGGTGTCGGCGGCGCTGGCGCTTGCGGTCTCCGCCGGGCCTTGCACAGCGGGAGATGTCGCCTTCGCGGGCAGGCCTGTCGCGGTGAAGGCTGGCGACGGCGCCAGGGTCTGCTTCGCCGTATCGGCCCCGACGGACGTGGAGGTCGCCGTCCTGGACGCCGGCGGGAAGGTCGTCCGCCACTTGGCCGCGGGGTTACTGGGCGGGAAAAATCCGCCGCCGGAACCGCTCAGGCCCGGGCTGGCGCAGGAGATAGTATGGGACGGGAAGGACGACTTCGGGAAGCCGGCGGAGGGAGGGCCGTTCAGTTTCCGCGTCCGGGCGGGGATGGGCGTCAGGTTCGGGCGGTTCATCGGAGAGGACCCGTACAACTTCGGCGCGCAGGAGAGCATCGTAACCGATGCGAAGGGGAACGTGTACATCGCCGGCGCCCGCGGCGACAGCAACCAGATGGCCATGTGCGTGAGGGTATTCGACGCCGAGGGACGGTACCTGCGTGAGATCGTGCCGTTCCCGGCCGACCTGCCGCCGGGCTCGATGAAGGAGGTCGCGCGCTGGGACGAGGACGCGAAGGCATGGCGGCCGCGAAACCTCAGGAATCTGAACCCCGACTTCTACGGCCAGCCCGGCGGATACTGGGGCAACCCGGCGCTGACGCTGGTCGGCGTATCGGCCGGCGGCGACATAACCCTGACCGAAGGCTCCCGCATATTCCTCCTGAAGTCCTCCGGCGCCGTGACGGGCGATTCGTTCGTCGCCGGCGGGCTCTGGGGCAAGAAGGCGCTCCCGAACACCGGCGGCGGCCCGCTTCATCTGGCCCTCTCCCCGGACGGCAAGTATCTGTACCTTTCCGGACCGTACTCCTCGAATACCGCCTACGGACACAAGGCGGACCCCGACTTTCCTCCCGGGCGCGTCTACCGCATGGAGATCGGCAGGGGAACGATGGAGCCGTTCGTAACGCTGCCGGTGACAGGAGAAAATCCGGCCAAGCCCGGGCTGGGATGGGTGAGCAGGCACATATCGCATCCGGACCACTACACCGTGCCGCACGGGCCAGTGCACGGCGTGGCGGTGGATGCCGAGGGCAACGTGCTGGTCGCCGATCAGGATGGCCAGCGCGTGGCTGTGTTCGACCCGGCGGGGAAGGAGGCTGGGAAGATAGATGTGCCGTACCCCGACCTGCTTGCCGTCCACCCCAAGACCGGCGCGGTATATGTACTGACAAAAGAGATAAGGGGCTATTGGAAGTACAAAAAACAGATCGTCAAATTCTCCGGCTGGAAGGAGCCGAAGCAGACAGCCGTGCTGGACCTCGGCACGGATGGTCACGCCATGCCCCGCATGGCTCTCGCCGCCGGCGATAAGAAGGCGGTCCTGTGGGTGTGCGGCGTGCATGGAGGACTTGTCTCATTCGAGGACAAGGGCGACTCGCTGGAGCCGGCGAAGAATTTCTTCGCGCCCCGGGGGGACGTTCCGCGCGACTGGGGCCGCCTGGCGGTGGATTACGAGCGCGATGAAATCTACGTCTCGAACTACTGCGTCAACTTCTGGCGCTACGATGGCGGTACAGGCAGGGGAGGGATGCTGCTGAAGGATGGGAAGCCCTTCTGCGGCACCGATCTGGCCGTCGGCTACGACGGACTGCTCTACGTCCGCTCGGGCAACGGATACTCAGGCCCGCTGGAGCGTTACACGAGGGATCCGGCTCCAGCCCCCTACCAGACGACCGGAACGCACGTCCTGAGCAAATACATATACAGCCGGATGGGGAACGGGATGGCCGAACGCGGGCTGGGCGTCGGACCGGACGGCAGGGTGTACATATCGTTCATGTACAAGTGGGTGGCCTACGCGATCGGATGCTGGGGACCGGATGGCAGGCCGATCAACGGCAAATATCTGGAAGGCGTTTTCCCGGGCAAGGGGGATTATCCGCCGGAACTTAGGGCCGCCGTCATCGGCCCGGTCCCGCAGATGAACGGCGGGATCCGCGTGGACCTGAAGGGCGACATCTACGTCGGGATGATGTACCGCCCGAAAGACTTCGTCCCCCCGAAAGGGTTCGAAAGGGATCAGGCCTACCGCGTCTCGGTGGGCAGCGTGGTGCGGTTCGGCCCCGAGGGCGGGACGATGGGCGGCAACGAGGGCGCCACGCAGCCGGCCTCGCTGGAGGGCGTCAAGCTGGTCTATCCCGGTCTGGCGCCGTTCAGCAGCGCGGCGGAAGGGTTCGGAAGCAACACCTGCTGCGTCTGCCGCGTCCCGCGTTTCGACCTGGATCGCTACGGACGCCTGATAATACCCAACGCGATAACCAATTCGGTACTCGTCTACGACAATGCCGGCAACCTCATTCTGGAATTCGGCAGGTACGGCAACTTCGACTCGCTCTACGTAAACCCGCACACGGAGGCCGGCAGGGCGGGCAAACCGGCGGTAGCCGTTCCGGATATACCGCTGGCGTGGCCGACATGCGCGGGCTTCAGCAAAAAGGCGTTTTACGTGCTGGACACGTACAACCGGAGAGTCGTCCGGGTGGAGCCGACATGGAAGCTTGAGGAAACATGCAAATGACAGTGGAAATGAATCAGAAGGATAACGCGCTGCGCATAATGCGGTTCGACAACCCGGAGCGGGTCGTCAACTCTCCTCCGATACTGCCGCTCAAGTACCACGGCTGCGACCACGAAGGCTACGAAGGCGGAGGCCACGATTGCCCCGTCGGGACGCGATGGACCGACATCTGGGGCACCGGCTGGCAGAAGGAACAGGAGGGGGTCATGGGATTTCCCCGCCAGGCGCCGCTGGCATCCCCTTCGGCCCTCAAGGGCTACCGGTGGCCCGATCCGGACGACGAGCGCATATGCGGACTGATACACAAACTCGCGGCGGAGCACCGGCAGCGACCGGACAGGGGAGACTTTTTTCTGACGGCCCGACACCGCGACACGCTGTGGGAAAAAACCTACATGCTCGTAGGCATGGAGAACGCCATGGTGTTCTTCCTGGAGG
>JAOACM010000471.1 GCA_026417845.1 Planctomycetota bacterium
CCCCCTTCCCATCCTGGATTAACGGTTCCCCCAGATCCCCCCGCATCCGCGGATTCCGGCATGTTCTACTCGTATACGTTGCAGGAAGGGGACAGCTTCTGGACGGTTTCAAGCAAGGTGTACGGATCGGTCAGATACTGTGACCGGATCGCGGAAGCCAATCCCGGGCTGAGGTCAACGAGCCTCCGCCCGGGAAGGACGATCAGGGTGCCGGCGATCCCCGGCGTCAGGATGCTCACGGACCTGCCCCCTGCCGGTACTTTCGCCGGTTCCGCAGGGACGTTTGTGGAGGCACGATCGGTGGAAGTCCCCCAGGCAGGAAATCGCCGTCCGGACGCGGCGGGAGTCGTACCGGGCGGCGCGTCCGCGATGCCGCGTCCCGGTCAGGCCGCGACGTCGCCTCCGGCCGGTCCTCCCCTCCCGGCAGCGCCGGCTGGGGTGCGGGCGCGGGATGCGGCCGCACGGAGCGCGCCTGGGTCGGACCCGGCGACCACTCCCGCAGGCATCCCGACCGCAGTGGCCGGTCTTGGCGCGACGGGGGCCAATCCGCCGGCCGGAACACCCGCCTCTGATAGCGGGAAAACCCACACGGTCGCCAAGGGAGATACGCTCGCGGGGCTCTCGCGGAAGTACTACGGCGACGAAAAACACTGGAAGCGGATAGCCGACGCCAACCCCGACGCCGATCCCGCACGGCTGAAGACCGGCGCCGTCCTGAAGATTCCGCCCGCCAGCCGTTGACGCCGGGCGAGGCACAAGCAAGCGGGCGCACAGTCCTTCTGCCGGGCCATCCGCGTCCGTACCGCCGGCTGCTGGAGCGTTCGCGGACATCCGGGCCTCCTCACCTTTAACGATCCCTTCCCATCAGAGACGTCCCGAATCTCCACCGCTCCACCGCAAGAGAACGGCGGGCGCATCCATGCGCGCGACTCCCGGATGCCGGCGGGATTTCCGTGGCATCCACCGGCCGGAAGGTTAAAATCGGAGCTGCCTTTGCGCGGGCAAACGACGGTGCGAGGCGCTCGTGCCTGTCGCCTCCGGGAGGGCGCCGGCTCGGGACGGGGAGGGCGCGGCCTGCGGGCAGCTTGCGCGGCGGCCGGCAGATGCGCCTGCCCCGGATGCGGGGCAAGCGCCGGTCTGACGCGGACGCGAATGAGCGAGGGGCCGGCCAGTCGGGAAGGCCCGCGCCACGATCGAGGGCATGCCGGATACCAGAGGCCGGGACCATGGGCGGCAACAAACGCATCAGGGCGATATTCTTCGATATAGACGACACGTTGTACTCCACGACGGAGTTCGTCCGGAAGGCCCGCGAAAATGCGCTCAGGGCCATGATGACCGCCGGCCTCCGTGCGGACATGGCCACTCTGGCGGCGGAACTGGACGAGGTGGTCCGCGAATTCAGTTCGAATGACGAGCATCATCTGGACAGGCTGCTGCTTCGTCTGCCCCCGGAAGCGCGGGGCGGGGCGAACCCGGCGGTGCTGGTGGCCGCCGGGATGGTGGCATACCACGATACGGTAAGGCAGGACCTGAGGCCCTACGAGGACGCGCTGGAGGTCCTGCGGATACTGTCTGCGCGCGGGATGCGCCTGGGCATCATAAGCTCCGGCATAGCCGTCAAGCAGGCCGAGAAACTGGTAAGGTTGGGCGTGCTGCCGTACCTGTCTCCGGAGGCCGTCTTCATCGGCGAGCAGATAGGAATGACCAAGACGAATCCGAGGCTGTACGCGAAGGCCGCCGAATCGCTCGGCCTCAAGACAGCCGAATGCATGCACGTGGGGGACCGGCCGGACACGGATATAGATCCGGCCAACGAGGCCGGCATGGTCGCGGTCCTGCACGCCAGAGGCGGCCCTTATCACTCCCGGCAGGGACGCACCGCCCCCGCGTACACCGTCCACAATTTCTGGGACCTGCTGGACATCCTGCGGCGCGACTTCGGCATCGGAGCGTAGCCGGCCGCGACGGCTCGCCATGGAATCGCCCCGCAGCGCGTTCCGGTCCCCGGCGCGCGCGGATCCGACCCGGTCTGTCCGGCCCTTTCCGTGCCGGGGGGAGCGCCCTGCGGGGCGGTCATGGAACCTCGCCGCTCCCTGACAACGGCGCGGCGCCTCCGCTGCTGTCGAATATCTTTTCGGCGATTACATAAGCCGCGATGCCGAAGGCCACGGCCGCGTTCAGGGAGCTCTTCGCGCCCCGCATCGGCAGGCAGATGACCGCGTCCGAGACATCCAGCACCTCGCGCGAGACGCCCGTCACCTCGTTGCCGACCACCAGGCAGAGCGGAGGTCTGGGCCGGAATTCCATCAGCGGTACGCTCCGCTCCGTCGCCTCGAGCGACACTATGCTGATACCGCGCGACTTCATCGGCAGGACCGCCTCCAGCGCCGATACGTGGTACTCGAATGGCACCGTCTCCTCCGCGCCCAGCGACGTCTTCGTTATCTCCTTGCGCGGAGGGCAGGCCGTAATGCCGCAGAGATAAAGTCTGCCCACACCGGCCCCGTCGGCGGTGCGGAACATCGAGCCGACATTCCACATGCTGCGGATATCATCCAGCAGAGCGCTCAGGGGCGGGTCGCCGGCGAGGTGTCTCCGATCGGCCGCGCTCCTCGCCATCCGCGCCTTCTGTCTGTCCAGCTCGATCAGCACCGACAGCGGCCTTACCGTAATGACCTGGCCGCAGGCGGGGCATGGAACATTGTGGCCCAGTTCATCCTCGGGCACGGGGAAGATCGCGCGGCATTTCGGGTTGGGACACCTGGTCTCAATCATACAGTCGAAGGTTACCATGCGGGGACTTTCTCCGCCAGCCGGTGCGGGAGCGGACGGGATCATCAGGTGCAGGCCGTAAGAGCCTGCCCAGAAACTCCGGACGGATCCGGGCAGGGCGCAGCGAAACCCTTGGCGTCGCAGAAGTTTTTGGATGGGCTTTAATGGACTATCCGGAAACCTCCACGCGGATCGGGCCGGACGCTGCGGAAACATCGGGCGTCGCGGGAGTTGTTGGATAGATTCTAAATACGGATGACAACCGGGCAATATGGAGAGTCCGCGAGGCGATCCGCCGTGACAGGCGGGAGGCAACGGCGGGCCGGTCCTCTCTTCTGTGCTTCGGGATGCCCGCGTCCGATTTTGCGTAATTGCCTGCCATGCCCATATATCGGGGCGCAGCGACAGAGCGGTCTTATTTGCAGCAGCGTCATTGGTGCCGTGTTCAGGCGCGCCACTACAAATTGCAGCCGCTGTCTGAACGCGGCAAACAATTACGATTTTGCGACTGCGGCCATGCACCCTGGCGCTGCGGGGAGGACCTTTATTTGTTTTCCTGAAGGCGCCACAATAGGGGAGGGTGCGCGACACTGCCGGGGGGGGAAGCCTTCGATGGCGGAAGACCATGCTGATCGCGACATGAGCGCCGACCGCGACCGGGAGGCGGGAGCCGGAGGCGCGGACACCAGGA
>JAOACM010000472.1 GCA_026417845.1 Planctomycetota bacterium
TTGCCCCCCCGCCTCAACGCCTCCCGCAAACCCTCCACTATCCCAGCCCGCATCTCTCTGTCCTTCGCCGCCTCCTCTTCGTTCAAACAAACCACATACCTCCGCCCCTCTACCATAACATCCTTCACCTTCAGCGGACTCTCTCTGCCGCCGGCCCCCACCACCTCTCGATACCGCCCGCCGCGCCCAAGCACTTCTTCCCTCACCTCTACGCTCCCGCGCATACGCGCACCGAGTATGTATTTCCACCCCCCGGCCTCCAGCTCCCTTATCGTCTCCCCGCTCACCATCCCCCGATCCGCAACCACGCATACGTTCGATATCCCGAACCGCTCACTCAGCCGCCGCGCCACAGGAACAAGCGCCTTCACGTCGGCCGTATTCCCAGGCCACATCTCCGTGCATATCGGCCTCCCGCTCTCGTCCATCACCACCCCAACCACCATCTGCTTCAAATCAGGACGATGGTCCTTCGAATTCCCTCGCCGCCCCATCTCCTCCCCGCCTTCACCCTCGAAATAAAGCGAAGTCGTGTCGAAAAACACCAGCTCCAGACCGGAAAATAAATCGCGCCGCCCCTCGAACAGTCCCTCCTCGACCGCGTCCTTCACGCACCGCGGAGCGAAAGACGCCCCGCCACCCCGCTCGCGACCGGAAAGCTCCCCCCCAAGCCACGCCATCGCGCGATACAGATGATGAAGCTCCAGCCCGCTGGCGCCCTCAATCCGATACCCTTCCTTCCACCTCTCGGCCGCCCGGTCGCTCCCAGGCGCAATAAGCCGGTGAAGAACCGTCAGAAATACCGCACGCTCGACCGAGAAACCGAATTTCCGCCCCCGAAGAGCATCCGATATCGCGCGCCAGACGCCGCTCTCTCGCCACAGGCGCCCGAAGACCATCGGCGCGCCGATCCGCCGGACCTTAACCGACGACGGCTCGGCCTTCTTGACGGCGCCCAGGACGGCCAGCCTCTCAGAGAAGCGCCCCATGGACGCCAGGAGCGCATCGAGGGCGCCGGATGCCTTCAGGATGTCGAGGCGTCCGAGGTTGCAGACGATGCGCTGGCGGACCCTGCCGCCCTCGCGGTAGCTCTCGACGATATGGAAGTACTCGTAGCGGCCGGTTCTTTTGACTCTCGGGAACATGCGGCGTCCTCCTCCGGACGTTTACCATTACCCATCCATCCCGCATTCAATATACGTATCAGGAGATAAAATGTCAACTGAAAAATTCGTTTTCTGGCGGAATATTTGTCACTACAAAAATCGCATTTTGACGGTTTTCGCCGCCGTCTTCAGAGAGGAGACCCCCCGCAAAAGGGCAAACAACTGTCGAAGATGGGTTAGATCTGTCCATAAACCTCCGCCGCGAAGCTTATACGTCCAGCGATCCCTCTGCTCGGCGGGGGAGTTTTGGATAGGCTCTTATCGGCCCGCTTTCTTCTCCGTGTAGAGCCGTAATGTCATCCCGGTCCGGAAACGCCCGGCAGTGAAAGGGAGGCATTTTCTGGCCGGATGGGCGTGGCGCTCAGGTCTTTCTGCGCGAAGCCATCGCGGTCCTGATGCGGGTCGGCAGTCCCACGATGCGCAGGAATCCGGTCGCATCGTCCTGGTTGTAGCTGCCGCCGGCCTCCATGGTGGCGATCGAGGCGTCGTAAAGCGAATTCGGCGATTTGCGGCCCGTGGGGCGGACCGATCCCTTGTAGAGCTCGAGTCTGACCGTGCCGTTCACATCTTCCTGGGCTTTCTCGATGAAGGCATCCAGACATTCTTTAAGGGGCGAGAACCAGAAGCCGTCGTAGACGAGCTGGGCGTAGGTCGGCATGAGCGTATCGCGCATATGCATGACTCTGCAGTCCATCGTTATGCCTTCCAGGTCTCTATGGGACGCAAACAGGACCGTCGCGCCGGGCGCCTCATAGACGCCGCGGCTCTTCATCCCGACGAACCTGTTCTCGACCATGTCGGTTATGCCCACTCCGTTGCGGCCGGCTATGGCGTTCAACTCGCGCAGCAGCCGGACCGGCTTCATGCGTTTCCCGTTCACAGCCACGGGGAAGCCCCGCTCGAAGTCCACAGTGATCTCCTCGATCCTGTCGGGGGCTTTATGCGGGGGGGCTGTCATCTGGAACATCTCGTCGCGGGGTTTGCGCCAGGGATCTTCAAGCTCGCCCGCCTCGTGACTCCTGTGCTGGATGTTCGGGTCGGTTGACCACGGCTTGTCGGCCGAGGCCCGGACCGGTATGCCGTGCTTCGCGGCATACTCGATGGCCTCTTTCCGCCCGGGTATCAGGGCGCGGAACTCGGGGTCGCGCCACGGGGCGATTATCTTCGCGCCAGGTATCAGGGCGTATGCCGCCAGCTCGAACCGGCACTGGTCGTTCCCCTTGCCTGTCGCTCCGTGGGCAATGCACGTCGTCCCCTCCCTCTTCGCCACGTCAACGATCGCCTTGATCATGAACGGGCGGGCGATCGAGGTGCCGAGCAGATACCGTCCTTCGTATTTCGCCTCCCACCGAAGGCATTGGAATACCCCATCCCTGACGAATTCCTCTACCATGTCAACTACGATGAATTTCGACGCGCCCGAGGCGAGGGCCTTCTTTTGCAGGTTCAGGTCCTCGTCCTGCCCGACGTCTACCGTCACGCATACGACCTCGTAGCCTTTGCTCGCCAGCCAGTGGGCGATAACGCTTGTATCGAGTCCGCCGGAATAGAGCAGTATGCACTTTTCCTTCGTGCTGCCTTTCGGTGTTGCTTTCTTCGACATGCCTTCCTCCCCTCCCACCCGTAAGAAGTTTCCGCTACTGGAACCCCTGTGCCCTTCGTTTCTTCCTTCCGGAGTCAGCGGAAAGTTCGGCTCGCATCCCTGCGTCCCATCCGTCGCAAGTTGCAGCTTTATGAAAGCTTCAATGCGACATGTCGAGCCAGACACAGAGAGATCACTGAGCGCAGGATACCTCCGCGTGAGCATTGCGCAAGAGAAATAAACAGGCTTAGATGGCAAGAGAGATTGACCGGTCAGTTGCGATATCCGGGAGGAAATAGCCGCACGGATACTTCACAGGTCCATATGTAGGTCTATCGCCTTACTATGGGCACAACATATGGTGCCGCGGGCTCGTAGGAATGATAACAATTTTGTGCCGGCAACCTTTATGTCTGAAACCTTGGGTGTTGCGGCATAAGTATTGCTGAGTATTTAAGGGATGACCAGGCGGGGACATAGTGCCTTGCCCTCGAAGTTGAGGCGAGGGGCTTTGCGATGCGGCCTGAACGCTAAGACCTTACAAAACACAGGGTTATGTCCAAAGGGTTGATTCTGCTCGATTTCCCCTGACAAGTTTTACTTGACAGGGATTGATGAGAGGTGTATTTAAGGGCGTCTAAAATAAATGGCGAGTGGGGATTGCAGGCTGTCTCTTATACACATCT
>JAOACM010000473.1 GCA_026417845.1 Planctomycetota bacterium
CCCCGATGGTTGCCGACAGAAGATACGGACCGATCCCCAGCGAAAAGACCTCGACCCGGACCCCGTGCCATCTGGCGAGCACGTAGTGGCCCAGCTCGTGGACGAGCACTATGCACGAGAACGCCAGAATCGCCCCGACGATGCCGACAGCCCAGTCCATGTCTCCTCCGCGTGGCGACGGCGACTCCGGACCTTCCATGAGGGCAACTGGAGCCCGCGCCACAACCTTGCTCCAGGAACGTCCGTCAGGCCATCCTCACCGCTATTCTCCGTCGCGAGCGCCCGATTTTCAAGACCGCGCGGGCCGGACTTCGCGGCGGGACACGGAGACCTGCGTTCCGGGGGAATTCTTGTAATTGCCGGTCGCCGGGATAATATACGGCGCGACAGGCGGAGATACGGACCGGGCGAGGGTCAACGTGCGGAGAGCCAACTCATACCTCGCGCGTTTCCGCCGCCGAAGAGGACGGAGCGCCTCACGGCCGGATGGGAAGACTTGGCGGTGCTTCGGCTGAACGGCGAAGGATATACGAAAAATGAAGATGCACAGGACGATCCCTCTCCTCGACGCGAAGGAACGCGAAAACCGGATGATCGCTCCGGGAAAAGAAAAAGCCGGAACCGTGCGGGCCTGGAAACCGGACCATGCGGCGCTGAAAGAAGCGTTCGCCCTCGGCGAGTCTCTGGAGCGGCAGTACCGTTCGAAGTTTCGGACGGAGATCGCCCTGAACCGTGCCCTCGTCAGTTTTCAGGCAAACAAGTCGAGGCCCGTATACAGGTGGTACAAGTATAAAGAAGCGTTTTCGGCCGGGCTGGTAGAATTCCTCCTCGGCGGATATCGCGAGAAGGTCGGGGTGCTGCTCGACCCGTTCGCCGGCAGCGGGACGGCGCTTTTCGCGGCCGCCTCGCTCGGGTGGGATGCCGAAGGAATCGAGCTGCTGCCGGTAGGGCAGAAGATAATAGCCGTCAGGCGGCTCATCGAGGAAGGCCTGAGCGAAAAAGATATCCGGGATCTCGCCCGCTGGGCGGAAACGTTTCCCTGGGCGAAAGAAAAAGAGTGCCTCGCCATACCGGACTTGAGGATAACCAGTGGTGCATATCCAGCCGAGACCGCCGACGCCATGGGCCGGTTTCTGGCCGCCGCCGGGCGAGAACGCCCGGCTGTCGCCTCGATCCTGAAATTCGCCCTGCTGTGCATTCTGGAAGCCATAAGCTACACCAGAAAGGACGGACAATATCTCAGGTGGGATTACAGGGCGGGCAAGCATCGGGGGAAAAGGATTTTCGACAAGGGTCCCATCCAGCCGTTCGACAGGGCCATGGGAGCCAAGTTGCGTGAAATCGTGTCCGATCTGAGGGCCGGCGATTCTTCCTCCGGCCTTTTCCCGGAGGCTGGCCGTCGCGGGAAGGTTGCTCTCCACTGCGGTTCCTGCCTGGACATACTGCCTGAACTCGCTTCGGAATCGTTCGATTGCATCCTCACTTCGCCGCCCTACTGCAACCGATACGACTACACCAGAACCTACGCCCTGGAGCTGGCGCTCCTCGGCATAAACGAGGACGGATTGAAGACTCTACGCCAAGCCATGTTGAGCTGCACAGTTGAAAACAGAGCCAAGGACCTGCTCGGCATCAATCCGGCCTGGTCCGAAGCGCTGGAGGCGGCGGAGCGGCAGGACCTGCTGCGCGCGACGCTTTCGTATCTCGAATCCTGCAGGGAAAAAGGGACCTTGAACAATAACGGCATACCCAAGATGGTCCGCAGCTACTTTCAGGAGATGGCTTGCGTAATTTTCGAGTGCGCTAGGGTGCTGAGGAACGGCGCCCGCCTCATGATGGTCAACGACAACGTGCGTTACGCCGGCCTAGCCATACCGGTGGACATGATTCTTTCCGAGATAGCCCGCCGGCTCGGCTTCGAGGTCGAAAGCATACTGGTTCTGCCGAATGCGAAGGGCAACAGCAGTCAGCAGATGGGGACGCACGGGTGTGAAATTCTTCGGAAATGCGTTTATGTCTGGAAAAAGGAATGACTGATGAAAAAACCATGGACCGAGCATTTGATGTCCAGCAAGGATCTCGTGACAACCCATGCCGCGATCAGGGCCGGTTTCGTCTCTCTGGCATTGGAGAAAAACAGGTTCGCCACTCCGTTCGTGGAGAAGGCCCGCACATTGAAAGCTATCGCCTCCAAGGCGAAGACACCAAGAGATCTTCTTGGTATGGAAAAAATCCGTCCCGAAATGCTCGCGGCGGCAGGGATATCCGACAAGGCCGCAGTTCATCTGAATGAGCGCGACAAAGAAAATGCTTTGAGATCTCTGATTGGGAATTTTCTCGAACCGGCGGGAAGCGATTTCGTGGAGGAACTTGTTTTCCGTTTCCTTTTGACTCGAGGCGATACTCTCGGCGGTTCGATGCGCAATCTCGGCGGGACATTAGCCCAGCGCAAGTTGACGCGATCTTTAATCTCATGCCTGAAGCTCGCAGGCAGGTCGTACACGTGGCTGCATTCCGAAACGAAGGCGTGGGCGGAAGCGCCTCCCGATGACGCAGACGCAGATCTGTATCTGAGAGGGTTGTCCTGGGAAAACGGTCGCGGTTTACGCACCATGATGTACAATCTCAGGAGCCCTCTGGTAAAAGGCGCGGTGGATATGAGCCTTTTTGACTGCGATCCAAAAACAATAAGCAGACAAGTGTACGAAATGGCGGAAGCTTACATCGCGCTTGGGGAGCTGAAAGGGGGAATAGATCCGGCAGGGGCCGATGAGCACTGGAAGACGGGATGGACCGCGGTAACCCGGATATCGGAGGCCTTCGCAAAGTTCAGGAAGAAGCCTCGTATTTTCTTTATCGGAGCCGCCATCGAAGCCAGGATGGCGTCCGAAATATGGGAGCTGCTCGAAAGGGGCGTGCTCGACAACGCCGCCAACCTGACGGATGACAGGCAACTGGCTTCCATATCCCGCTGGCTGTGTTCGCTTTGAGGCGTATTGAAGCGTCAGGGGTTCCTCCGCAGGCACCAGATGATGGCCAGTACGGCGAGCGCGAAAAGGATGGCCGCTCCGGCGGCAAGGGCGATCAGGCGGCTGCGACCGGGGCCGCCGGACTCCGCCGCGATTCCGTCCGGCCCGGCATATCCTCCGGCCGCCGCTGCGGATCCATCGCGGACCGCGGCCGCGTGGCGCGATGGCGGAGGCAGCTCGATGACGCGCCTGGTTATCTTGCTGTCGAACTCCTCGCCGGGGGTCACCCATCCGAGAGCATCGCGAATCATGCCGAGGGACTTCGCCGCGGCCTCGACCTTCCTCCTGCACGAATCGCATGATCTGAGATGCCCGTTCACTTCGGCGCTGAGATCAGGAGGAAGCCTGCGGTCCACATAGGATTCCATCAGTTCGTCCATCCTGCCGCATTCCATTGCCGATCCCCCCGGAGACGCCCGATCGCTACT
>JAOACM010000474.1 GCA_026417845.1 Planctomycetota bacterium
AGGCTACGGATGGCGCCGGAAGGAACTGGTGTGCGAGTTTCCCAGGACTTCGTTTGCGGCCGCCGGCGCGGTTCAGCTGCTGCACCACGCCTATTTGACGTGGGAGAGGAACATCACCGCCCAGCAGCGGGGAGTGGGCCGTTTGATCGGCGATTTGACCTGGCCGGCGATGAAGGATTCCAAGGGCCAGCTTCGCAGTATTTCCGGCCGCTATCCGGAGTCGCACAAGGGGCAGCTTAACGTTCGCATGAATCCGTACCTGGCGCCGGGTCCGGACGGGGCAGTCTCCACAGTGCGACTGGAGATGGTCCGCGAGGGGCTGCAGGAGTGCGAGGCGCGCATCTTCATCGAGGACGCGCTGCTGGATCCGGCGCGCAAGGCCAAACTGGGCGATGAACTGGCCGCCAGGTGCCAGAAGATTCTGGACGCGCGCTATCGGGACATCCAGGCCGGTCTGGCGCTGGACGGTCCCATGGCCTTCTGCCACCGTCGCGTCGAACGCAACGCGGAGTTGTTCAACCTGGCCGCCGAGGTGGCGGCGAAGCTTGGCAAGTAGACCGGATGTCCGGCGGGACCTGTCAGGGACGGCAGGTGGTGCCCGGAGCTGGGCGCAGGCGCCGCGCCAGGCGGACCAGTCCGGAGCGCCAGTCCTCCGCGACGCTATAGAAGCACGGCACGACCAGCAGCGTCAGAAGCGTGGAGACCGCGACGCCGCCGATGACAGCGACGGACATCGGTATCCGCAGCTCGCCGCCAGGACCGAGCGCAAGAGCGCCCGGCACGGCCCCGGCGATGGTGGCGACGGACGTCATCAGGATGGGTCTCAGCCGGATCGGGCAGGCCTCCTTCAGCGCTTCGTCGTAACCCTTGCCTCCGGCGCGGAGCTGGTTGGCAAAGTCAACCAGCAGGATCGAATTCTTCTTGACGATGCCGGCCAGCAGGATCAGGGCTATGGCGCTGAACACGTTCAGCGATTGGCCTGTAAAGTGGAGCGCCAGCAGCGCCCCAGTCAGGCTGAAGGGGAGGGAGAGCAGTATCGTGAAGGGGTGCAGGAAGCTGTTGAACTGGGAGGCCAGTACCATGTAGGCGACGACCACCCCCCCGAGGAACGCGAAAAGCAGCGCCGCGGCTGATTCCTCCGCCGACCGCGCCGAGCCGGCCAGTACGAGTTCGTATCCTTCCGGCAGGATCCTCCGCGCGATATTCCGCACTTCCTCGATGGCTTCGGCCTGCGAGGCGCCAGGGGCGGTGTTGGCGCCGAGCGTCACGGCCCTGGAGCGGTTGACGCGCCGGATGGTCTGGAAGGCGGGACGGATCGAGATGTCCGCCACGTCGGCTATCTTGATCGGCTCGCCGTTCCTGTTGCGCACGTACAGGTTTCCGATGTCCTCCGGCCGCAGGCGCCCCTCGCGCAGCAGCCGCACCCGCACGTCGTAGCGCCTGCCCTGGTACGAGAACCTGGCTATTCTGGTCCCGCCGACCAGCGCCTGGATCGTCGCGCCCAGCGACTGTACGTCCACGTTGTGCGCCAGGGTCTTTTCCCTGTTGGGGATGATCCTGACCTCAGGCATGCCGACCTTGTAGTCGGACATCGCGTCCACCATCTTGCCGCTGGCCGTCATCTCCTCCCTGAACTTTTCGCTTATCTCGCCCAGCTTTTCCCAGTCCGGCCCGCGTATCGTGAAACCGACCGGCATGCTTCCGCCCCGCTGCTGCGTAAGGCCCTGCTTGGACGGGTCGCGTATGTAGATGAACACGCCGGGGAACACGTTGACGGCCGCGCGCACATCGTTGATGCTGTCCTGCTGGGTCATCGGCCGTCCGTCGGCGCGTCTGGGCCGGTCCTTCCGGTCCTTCATCGTCACGAATATCGTGGCCTCGTTCCCTTCGCCGCCCCATCCGCCGACCATTGCGAATACGGCCTCTATCTCTCCCCTGGCGCGGAGGATATCCTCCACCTTCCGCGTCGCATCGTCAGTGTATTCGAGGGAGGCGCCGACCGGAGCCTCGATCCTGACCATGTACATGCCCTGGTCCTGCGCGGGCACCTCTTCCATGGGAAGCTTCCGCAGCAGCGAAAGGGACGCGAGGAAGATGGCGGTCGCGGCGGACAGGACGGCATATTTGAGCGGCCGGCGGCCGAGGATGGCGCGGAGCACGAAGCCGTAGGCCGCCGCCAGCGCATCGAAAAATCTCCCCACGGCGCGTTCCAGGATGTTCCCGCGCGACCCGACGCGCAGAAACTGCGAACATCGCATCGGGGCCAGCGTCAGCGCCTCCAGCAGCGATATCATCACGGCCGCCGACAGCACCATGCCGAACTGGTAGAAGTATTTCCCCATCGTGCCGGGCATGAACAGGACCGGCATGAAAATCGCCACGATCGCCAGAGTCGCGCACAGCGCCGCGAACGTAACCTGTTCCGCCCCCTCGCGCGAGGCCGCCACCTTGTCCTTCCCCATCTCCGCGTGCCGGTAGATGTTTTCCAGCACCATGATGGCGTCGTCCACCACAAGGCCGATCGAAAGGGAAAGCGCAAGGAGCGTGAACAGGTTCAGCGTGAAACCGCAGAAATAGATCACGGCGAAGGTTCCGAAAACGGAGACCGGGATGGCCAGCACCACGTTCAGCGTCGAAGACAGCGATCCCAGAAACAGCCAGCACACGAAGGCGGTCAGGAGCACGGCCATGGCCAGCGTGAACATCGTCTCGCCGTAGGCCTCGCGGATGAACCTGGTCTGGTCGAAGCGGACCAGGATCTTCATGTCCTCCGGCATAGTCGCGTTCAGCTCGGCGATCCGCTTCATGCATTCGTCGGCCACTTTGACCGCGTTCGCGCCGCGCTGCTTTATGATCCCGAGGCCCTGCGCGGGGATGCCGTCCACCCTGGCCACGCGTCTGAGGTCGGCGAAACCGTCTTCGATGACGGCCACGTCGCCCAGGTATATCGGCGCCCCGTTCCGCTCGGCGATCAGCAGGCGCCGCCACTGGGCCGTATCGAGCGCCTCCCCTTCGACCTTGACGTTCGCCTCGCGCAGCGACCCCTCCAGCAGCCCCGCGGGCATCTCCACATGCTCCCGGCCTACGGCGCGTATAACGTCGTCGGCGGTCACCCCCAGTGCCTGGAGACGGACGGGGTCTATCCATATGCGGAGGTTCCTGTCGAGGTATCCGCCCATCATCACGTCGCCGGTATCAGGCACCGTAAGGAAACGGTCGCGCAGGACGTTCTTCGCGTATTCGCTCAGGAACCTCTGCGACCGCATCCCTACCAGAGTGACCCACAGGATCGGATAGTCCTCGGGGTTGGTCTTGCTGATGGTCGGCGGGTCAATGTCGTTGGGAAGCAGGCGCATGTTGGCCGATACGCGCGCCTGCCCCTCCTGAAAAGCCACGTCTATGTCCTTCTCCGGCACGAACTCCGCCGTAACGTACGCCGATCCCTGCC
>JAOACM010000047.1 GCA_026417845.1 Planctomycetota bacterium
GTAGTCTTCCCGCACCGCCCGGGACCGTAGTAAACTATCTTGCAGTTCACTTCGCGCGAGGCGAAGTTGATCTGAACCATGCCTCTAGGCTCCGCATCCCGATGCTGCAGCCGCAAAATGTCACGGACCGGGCTCGCCGGCGGCCCCCAGTACGGGCGGAATCGGCCGCCGCCTCACCAGGCAAACGCCACCTCTTTGAAATGTTTCGCCCGTCCGAGGTTACGTTCGCCGCCGGTGCCCGGGAACCAAGCTCAATTAGGTACCAAATCCTTAAGGGGTCTGTCAAGTCTAACTGCCGGCCCGGGCGGAGCGTGCGGGTGCGTAGCCAGATTGTGGCACCCCTCTTGCGACGACACATGGGTAGCGCCAGGATTTCAGGATCCGGCGCGATAGCACCCTTGCCTCGCGCCCCCCTTCCGGCAGGCAGGAAAGACGGGCGGGATAAGCCCGAGACGCTACCGCAGGCCGCCTGGCGGTTCTCCGGCCATCACTTATTGAAGCGAGCCGGTACCACACTTGGGTTACGCATCCAGTGTGCCCGCACAATGCATGTTGCGGCAGTTCGGGTCAGCTTACCGGGAAGAAAAGGACCGGAACGCGAGCTCCCACATCAAGCCGCTGGCCGTTTATTCCCTCCTCCGCAACGGATCTCGCGGCAGGGGTGCTCATCGAAGCGGGCATATACGGTTGGAATGCCGCGGATGTCAGCCTGCATGCCCTGAGGAGCAATCGGCCTCTCCCTTACTGAACTTTCAGCAGCCAACTGAAGTGCTGCCCGGGCATGCGGATTCTCGCGTTTCAGAGAGGAAAAACGCCTTGCCCCTCCACCCGGAGACTTTAATTGCTGCCTGAAATATCAAAATGCCCCGGTCTTCTGCCGGTTTCCCCGAGCGCGGGGACGCCCTTAACCGGGGCGCTTCCGCGCGGATCGCTGCGCCCAGAACGCGGGGCGACCTATTTCCTCCTGTCCAGGACGTTCTTCTTTACCTCCTTCAGTTTCTGAACGGCAAGCCAACAGCGCAGCAGGCAGCCGCAGCTGGAGAGGTTCTCTTCCGTAGGCTCGTCAGCCGCCTTTTCATGGGTCAGGTGCACGCCGTCGGAAGCAACCAGCGTTCCGAATACCTTCGGACCGGGCTGCCTGGCCTCCATCTCGGCAAACAGATCTATCATGGGGATCTTTTTTTCCGCGGCGAGCTTTCTGTAAGCGTCGTTATAGCTCCTGACCAGTTCCATCCTCCACCTGTGCGGCGGAAGGGTCGAGAGGACCGGTATCGTCCCGGCGTCCAAGAGCTTATCTATCAGTTCGGACATATCCTTCGCCACGTCTTCGACCTTCCGCCTGGCCGTGGCATCGTTAGTACCGAGCATAATAATGGCGACCTGCGGTTTGTATTTCTTCAGAATTTCATCCGGCGACGGCATGCCGCGGAAACCGCCTTTCAGGTACTGGTCTACCCTGATGCCCGACGCCGCTGTCTCGCTGCGGTACCCCGGTCTGTCTACAACTGCCAGCCACCATCCGTTAAGGTCGGATTCCTCTTTATAGGCATGCGACCACTTAAGTATCTCTTCGTCCTCCGCGGTCTTCCCCTTGCCTATCCTCGCCCACTGAGTATTCGGGTTGGCGTACGTTATGGAATCGCCGATGTGGACGACCACACCTTCCGGCCCGTCGAATTTCTTCGCCACGGGAAGCATGGCGGACGCCCAGTCCCAGCTTTCCTTCGGCGCCTTGACTTCGGCTCCTGCGGCCCACGAGACGGCAAACGCCGCCGCGCAGAAAGTCGCCGCCCCGATGCGTCTTCTTCTTACGCCCCTTCGCTTCCCGGTGTCGGCCTTCATCGCTCCGTCCCTCCCGCTTTCTTCGCCGGCCCTGCATCCCGATCGAACCGCTCCGCCGCAACGATCGGATCGCGCGCCCGTCCCCCGATTGACGACGCTTCGGAAGCCGGCATCATTATAATACGCGACGTCGAGCCGCGACGGGGTATTTCTCAGGCCGGGCGGAAGCCGCGCCGCGCCGGGAACGCATCCGGGCGTCCGACCCGAGCAAGGAGGGTTGGCGTTCCGTGCGCGGCGACGGAGGAATGCGTTGGGGAGGTATGGGGATGGGCATCGAGGCGTTGATAGAAAAGCTGCTGATCAGGGAGGAACTGACCGCCCCGGAGGCGGAAAGCGCAATGGATGCGATCCTCGACGGCTCGGCCCCTCCCGCGCAGGTAGCGGGCTTCCTCGTGGCGCTGAGAGCCAAGGGGGAAACGCCTGGGGAGCTCGCAGCCATGGCATCAAGCATGAGGCGTCACGCCGCACCTTTCCCCCCGCACTCCGAAGCCCTCGACACGTGCGGTACCGGGGGCGACCGCAGCGGCACGTTCAATATCTCGACCGCGGCCGCCATCGTGGCCGCCGCGATGGGCATCCAGGTGGCCAAGCACGGCAACCGCAGCGTATCGAGCCGCAGCGGATCGGCGGACGTACTTGAGATGCTCGGAGTAAGGGTAGACGCTCCACCTGACGTTCTGAAACGATCCTTGAAAGAATGCAATTTCGCCTTCTTCTTCGCGCCTGCCTGGCACCCCGCCATGAAGCGAGTCGCGCCGATCCGCGCCGAACTGAAGGTGCGCACCGTCTTCAATATGCTCGGCCCGCTGGCCAACCCGGCCGGCGCGGGTTTCCACGTGATGGGAGTCCCATCCCCAGCGATCGCCGGACGCGTGGCAGAAACTCTGCGGCGCATGAGAGTCCGCAGAGCCATGGTGGTGCACGGCGAGGACGGGACCGACGAGATATCGCCGTGCGGACCGACGCGGATATGGGATGTGAATGACGGAGGCATTCGCGAATCGGTCGTGCGTCCAGAGGACGCCGGCCTGAGGCCCTGCGAACGAAGCGAAATATCGGCCTCCGGTCCGGAAGACAGCGCGGCCAGAATACGCGCGGCGCTGGCCGGCAGAGAAGGCGGCGCCCTGTCGGCGGTGCTCCTGAACTCCGCGGCAGCCGCGATCGTAACCGGGAAGGCTTCCTCCTGGCGCGAAGGCGTCAGGCTCGCGGCGGAGAAGATAGAATCCGGCGAGGCAGCGCGCCTGCTGGAACGCATCGCGGCGATATCGCGCGGAAGTTCCTGAACCCGCCCATCCCGGACTTACAGAAGACACTCCGCCAACCACCCGACGAACTGTCCCGTACCCGCCATCCCAGGGCGCATGCCCGTAAATGCGTAGTTTCCCGGTCGCGGTCAGGGGGTGAGTAAGCAGGCGGTTGCGGCCAGCAGCAATCCTGGAGCGCATAGCCGTAAATGCGGATGCCAATCCCGGCGATTCGAGAACCGTCGGAAGTAATCCGCGGATACAGGGGCGGGAGGTGTCGGCGGGCCGGCCTTCCCATCGAAGTGCTTCTGGAAGCCCGTATCCGACTTTGCAGCTACGGTCATGCGCCCGCGATCCCTACCCGCGGGCAAAGATGTTTGACTGCGATACTTCGCGACCTACAATCTGCGGCCGCGTCGGTTCCGCGGCGGCCGGCGGCAGGTGGCGGCCGGCGGGGCGGCCGCGACGCCTCAGGACGAGGATCAGAGGGCGTCGCGGGGTGGACGCGGGGAATTGCCGCGCCCCGCTAACGGAGAGTCGAAGGGGATAAGCGGCCAGGGAAAGAAGAAAGGGGAGAGAAAATGGCTACGCTCCGTCTGGGGATCAACGGGTTCGGACGCATCGGACGCCTGATGTTCAGGGCGCTCGTCGAAAAGAAGGCGGATATCGAGGTGGTCGGCATCAACGACCTGACCGACGCCAGGACGCTGGCCACGCTGCTCAAGTTCGACTCGGTGCACAGAAAATTCAACGGTTCGGTTTCGGCCGACGACAAGCACCTGATCGTCAACGGGAAGAAGATACCCGTGATGAGCGAGCGGGATCCAAAGAAGCTGCCGTGGAAGAGCCTGGGCGCTGAGATAGTCGCGGAATGCTCCGGAGTATTCCGCAAGAAGAGCGATCCGAAGAAAGGCGGGTTCGGCGACCACCTGGAGGCAGGCGCGAAGAAGGTGTTGCTGTCAGCCCCCGGCAAGGAGCTGGACGCTACGATCGTACTCGGCGTCAACGACAATATGCTCAAGAAGGAGCACAAGACCTTCTCCAACGCCTCCTGCACGACAAACTGCACCGCTCCGACGCTCAAGGTCATCCACGAGGCATTCGGCATTGTCAAGGGGATGGTCACCACTGTTCACGCCTACACCAACGACCAGAGGATACTCGATCTTGTGCACGAGGATCTGCGCAGGGCGAGGGCGTGCAATAACATAATCCCGACCAAGACCGGCATGTCCGAAGCGATCGGAGAGGTAATCCCGGAACTGCTGGGCAAGATCGAAGGTACCGCCATCCGGGTCCCGGTTCCGGACGGCTCGATCATAGACTGTTCCCTCGAGCTCGCCAGAAAGGCCACCGCCAAGGATATCAACGGCGCGCTCGAGGCGGCCGCCAACGGGCAGCTCAAGGGAATAATGGAATATTCCACCGATCCGCTCGTTTCGTCAGACATCATCGGCAACCCCCACTCGGCCATCATAGATTCGCAGCAGACCAAGGTCATCGAGGTGGATGGCAAGTGCATCTGCAAGGTGCTGGCCTGGTACGACAACGAGTGGGGATTCTCAAACCGCATGGTCGAGCTGATGCTGCTCGCGCACAAGCTCGGCTACTGACGGCGAACCTGCAGGCAGGACGGCATGTGTAAAGGACGCGGGGCCGCGGATGATGCCCGGCCCCGCGTTTGTTGCAGGGGATAGCCGCGGAGGGTGAACCGGGGAACGTATGACAGGCGGACGGATACTGATAGCGCCTTCGATATTGTCGGCCGACTTCAGCAGGCTGCCGGAAGAAATCCGGGGCATCGCCGAGGCCGGTGCCGACTGGGTCCATGTGGATGTTATGGACGGTAATTTCGTCCCCAATATCACCATGGGACCGGTCGTGGTGGAGGGAGTCCGCAAGCTCACCGGGCTCCCGCTCGACTGCCACCTGATGATAGAGCATCCCGAGGAATACGCAGGACGATTCTGCGAGGCAGGAGCGGACTGGGTATCCGTGCATCCTGAAGCGAAGGGGGACGTGTCTGCGGCCCTTGCTGAAATAGAGCGGCGCGGGAAGAACCCGGCACTGGCGATCAAACCTGCCACGCCGCTGGACGCCGTGGAACCCTACGCCAGACGCATACGGATGCTTCTGATAATGACGGTCAACCCCGGCTTCTCCGGGCAGAAGATGATTGTGGAAGCATTAAGCAAATATCGCGAAGCCCGGGACCGGTTCGGGTCGGACCTGCTGCTGCAGATAGATGGCGGGGTCACCGTGGAAAATGCCTCTATGGTCAGGGCCGCCGGCGCCCGGTGCATCGTTACGGGAGCGACTTTCTTCTCCGCGAAGGACAGGGCTGCCGTCGTGCGCGCCCTCCGGGGGGAATAGTCCGCGGGTTGTCGCTTGGACATGTGCGTTTCCCCGCTCCTTTCGCTCGCCAGGGCGCGGATCGCTTCCCGGGTGCTCTCCCCGCTGCTGGCGGGAAGCTCCCGGCCATTTACAGGTGCGCGGGCATACGCCTCGGGGGCGGTTGCGCTGTGAGTCCGCAGGAGCGGTTGTAAGGGAGGACGGAGCCGATTGCGCTGTTGGTCTGCCGGGGCGGTTGCCCGATAAGTACGCGATGGGCGGTTGCGGGCAGGGCGCGCTCAGGCTTACCTCCGGCGCTCTCTGAAAAGGCACTTGGGGTAAAAATCGCGAAAAACGCAATCTGGCAGGAGCGTGTTCACTAGGAGAGCTGGGGTAAGACCTCTCGCCGCTCGCGCCAATCTCCCTCTCGCCCAGGGATATCGCAACCGGCTCGAAGGGGTTTTATTCGCCTTGAAAAATTTGAAGGGATCGCTAGTTTGTGCGTCTTCGAAGCGAACATTGTAACTTGCTCTCCCGTCAGCTTTCAGGACGGGTGGAACATTGTGCATTAACGGTTCGAAGGGGGGGCCGGGCGCAGATGCCTAATTCGATTTTCCTGCAAGTATCGTTTTCAGTCGCCGGAACAAATGGGAGTCGGGGCGGCGAGGCGAAAGCGAAGGCGACATGAAGAGAAGCTGGGGGACAGGCCGGGAGAAAAGGTAAGAGCCTGCCCAGAAATCCCTGTTGGGATGGAAAGCAACCTTGAGCCCTGAGTTCCGTGCGCGAGGGTTTCGGACCGATCTGAGGGCCTGTCCAGGATCTCCGGGCGGTTAAGGAATGGGACCAAGGCGCTTGGAGGTTGCGGGACAGGTCTAAATAACGGGCAACCGGAACCGGTCGCCTGCGGAAGAGGTGTCCTGGCGGGACAAAGGTTTGGAGGAATCGTCCATGGCGGAAGCGATGGTCACGGTCGAGAACCTGCGCAAGACGTTCGGCAACGTGGTCGCCGTGGACAGTATTTCGTTCAAGGTGCATCGGGGGGAGATACTGGGATTGCTCGGCCCCAACGGCGCCGGCAAGACCACCACCATGAGGATACTTACCTGTTACATAGCTCCGGATTCCGGCACCGCGAAGGTCGCAGGGGCAGATATTACTGATGATCCTCTGGAGGTTAAGCGCCACATAGGCTACCTGCCCGAAAACGCTCCAGTCTATACGGAGATGTCGGTCAAGGAATATCTCAGGTTCATGGCCGATGTGAGAGGATGTAAGGGTTCCGCCAGAAAGGAAAGGATCGAGTGGGTCGTCGAACATTGCGGATTGCAGCCTAAGTATCTCGCCACCATAGGCACGCTGTCGAAAGGGTATCGGCAGCGGGTGGGTCTGGCACAGGCGATGATCCACGACCCGGATCTGCTGATACTTGACGAGCCCACCTCCGGTCTTGACCCGCGACAGATAATTGAAATACGCGATCTGATCAGGGAGATCGGCAAAACAAAGACGGTCTTCCTGTCCACTCACATAATGCAGGAAGTCGAGGCGATATGCAGCAGGTCCGTGATCATTCACAAGGGGAAGCTGGTAGCCGACGGGAAGCCCGATGAATTGAGGACCGCGGCTGCGGGCGCCAGCCGTGTCGTCGCCCGCATAAAGGCGCCGCCGGAGGAGCTGAGGGGAGAGCTGGGCAGGCTGCAGGGGGCCGGCGAGGTCTCGGTCGAAGCTGCGGAAGGGGCCGCGGCCGGCGGAGCGGTCTGGTGCGATTGCAGGATTTCGTTCCAGAAGGGGATGGATCCTGAGGAAGGCGGCGAGAGGATATTCGCGCTGGTGAGAGATCGGGGCTGGAGTCTGAGGCGTCTCCAGTTCGAGCGG
Source organism: Planctomycetota bacterium (assembly GCA_026417845.1). Taxonomy (GTDB): domain Bacteria; phylum Planctomycetota; class SZUA-567; order H5-PLA8; family CALKMO01; genus CALKMO01. The sequence goes on from JAOACM010000047.1 coordinate 7,293, forward strand.
ATATCCATGGAAGACGTGTTCCTCCAGCTTACTCGTGAGGGGGCTGCATGAGAGCGACATGGGTGATCTTCAAAAGGGAATTCGGCGCGTACTTCAATTCGACCATCGCCTACGTCTTCGCCATAGTGTTCTTCCTGACGGTCGGCGGGGTCTATGTGCTCTTCATGTTCCGTGAAGGCAAGGCGGATATGCGCCTGTTCTTCGAGCTTCTGCCGTGGTTCTTCATATGGCTGGTATCCGGAGTCTCGATGAGGTTATGGGCCGAAGAGAAGAAAGTGGGCACGCAGGAGGTGCTGCTGACGCTGCCGGTGACGAGCCTCCAGGCCGTCATGGGCAAGTACCTGGGGGCGCTGGCATTCATGCTGCTCTGTCTGGCGTTGACCTTCCCATTTCCCCTCTCCCTGTACCTGCTTGGCACCCCAGACTGGGGGCCGATAATCGGTGGATATCTGGCGGCAGTGCTGGTCCTGGCCATGTTCCTTGCGATCGGCGCGTTCTTTTCAAGCGTCACGCAGAACCAGATAGTCGCCTTCATTCTGACGGCGCTGGTGCTGGCCCTGCTCAGCCTGGCCGGCATCCCGCCGGTCTACTCAAACATAATGGCCATTCAGAGGGAAGTCGGAGAGTTCGTCCGGTGGGTGGCGGTCACGTACCACTTCGGGAACATTGCAAGAGGCATAGTGGATTCGCGGGACGTGATCTATGCGCTCTCGCTGGCCGCCTTCTTCCTCTACCTTAACGTGGCCATGGTCGAGGGGAGACGATGACGATGATCGAGGAACGCGGATCGAGACGGATGCTCCTCCTGACGGCTGGACTCCTTCTGACGGGGATACTGGTCGTCGCCAACGTCCTCGCTTCGAGGTTCTTTCTGAGAGAGGACATAACGGCTGAAAAGCGGTACTCGCTGTCGGAACCGGCCGTGCGAATACTCAAAAGGCTCAAGGACAAAGTGGTAGTCAAATACTACGTTTCGAATACCGAATCCCCGGCACTGCAACAACTGAAGAGGGAGACGATAGACAGGTTGATCGAGTTCCAGATGGCTTCCGACGGCAATTTTGAATTCGAGGTGATAGATCCGGAGCCCGACCCGGACCTGCAGAAGACTCTGAAGGACAGGGATATCGTTCCCGTAACGTGGCCGCTGCCGACCAAGAGCGGGGTGGAATTCGCCAACGGTTACTCTGCGATGACGGTAAACTACCTCGACAAGAAGGTAGATCCGATACAGCCTTACATGGACCTGTCGCGGCTGGAATATGATCTGCTGCGCCGCGTACTGGCCGTCACCCAGGATGAAAAGCCTGTGGTGGCCATGTATGCTCCTCGCCCGGATATACCGCCGCATATGATGAACCCCATGATGATGCCGCAGGACGAGTTTGCGGGCCTGCCGGACGCGTTCAAGGAAAACTTCGACGTTCGCAGGATAGACCTTAAGGAAGGCTCGTCCATCCCGAAGGAAACGAAGTGTCTGCTGATCTTAAAGCCGAAGGAGTTGAAACCTCGCCAGCGGTACGAGGTTACGAAATACATCGCCGAGGGCGGCAACGCGATATTATGCTTGCCCCGGTACTCGATCGGCAGCCGCATGTTCTTCGGGCCTTTGGCCGAGGAGATAAAGACCGGCCTGGAGGAGGACCTGGAATCGTGGGGCGTCCGGATAGACCCCGAGGTGGTCTGCGATGCATCCTACCGGAGATCGGCGGTGGCTTTCATGTCTGCCGGCAAGGTGCAGATAGCGCAACCGCCGACGGCGATCATGGTCAGCGGGTCCAACCTGAATCAGGATTCTTTCATCACCATGCGCATGTCCGATGTGCCGCTGCCGTGGTCGGCGCCGATACGCATAGATGAGGCCAAGGCGAAGGCGGCGGGCCTCACCATAACGCCCCTGGCGCGCAGCCACGCCGCTACATGGCTGCTGCATCTGCCGCTGGAAGCCGACGGCCTGCGAAAAATACCTTCAAAAAAGGAGGAGCTTAAACCGCAGCAGATACTGGCCTGCTACATAGAAGACAAGTTCCCGTTTGCGTTCAATGACAAGCCGGCCCCGAAATGGGAAAAGGATAAGGACTCTCATTCTCCCGACGAGGACAAGGACAAAGAAAAGGATAAGGACAAAAAGGACGATGTCGAGGGCCCGCCAACGAAGATACAGAGCAAAGAAGGTCGCGTGGTTTTGTTCTCGACTGCGGACCACCTGAACCTTACGAACCTCCAGGTGGATCGCCTGGGGATATTCGGTTCGCCCTATGAACGGGCGATGTATATGGTCTACAACGCACTGGAAGGTTTCACTCTTGGTGACGACCTTATAAAAATCCGGGCGAAGCATTATGAGGAACGGGCACTCAAACCTCTTGAGCCGAATGAGGAAATAATATGGCAGGCCGTTCTGGTCGGCGCTGTCCCGCTGGCCGTGGCGGCCTTCGGCCTGATCAGGTGGCTTATACGTCGCCAGGCGAGGGTGCTCTACGAAAAGAGATTCGCAGGCGGCGGAACCGGCAGGCTGGCCGGAACCGAACCGGCAAAGGGCGGCGGCCAGGCCTGACCGGGCATGGGATGCGGTGCCAGCCGATCCCGCGTATCCTCCGGAATCGTTGCTGTACGCGGGAGGGGCGGTAAGGTGATGGACACGGACGCGGCGCAGGCTACCGGAGCGCCGGGAGGCTGGCGGGAAATTGCGGCAATCGCCCGGCGGGCCGGCGCCTGGCGGGGAAGGTTGCCGCATGGGTCGTTATCCCCCTCTCCACACTGAAAAAAGGACGCGAGGGAGAGGGGTGACAAACGGTTACGGTCGTCGGACCGGGGAAGGGCCGGCTGACCGCCCGCGGCATCCGGAACCGGCCGGCCCCGCAAAAGTTCCCGGCGGCATGCTCCAAGGCGTTCCGCCGGCACCGGGGAAAAACGTTAACGTTAGGGGCGTGAAAAACAGACGCCGCGAGGTGTAACCGGAAACGGCATCCGCGAACCGCGATGCGGAAGGCGCGTTCGAAGCTGCGGGAAGGGGAGATCGGAAGCGATGAAGCCCAGGCATGTGATCGTGATGATGGTCATTCTTGCGGCCGGGATCGCGGCCCTGCTGCTTCTGCCCAGAGAAGAAAAGGTCGGTCGCAAGGCGGAGCCCGGGGGTCTGAAGCCGGGCGAGAAGCTCTTCAAGTCGTTCAAGGCCGCCGACGTTACGGCGGTGGAAATAAAGCGCGCAGATCAGACCGTGAGGCTCGACAAGAAAGACGGCAAATGGAGGGTCACATCCGACAAAGAACGCCCGGCCAGCGAGAGCAACATAAACGACCTCACCAGGGCCTTCGAAGGATTGGAGGTCAAAGAGGAACGATACTTCACCAGAAAGGAAAACCTCGAGAAGTTCGCCCTGACTGATGCCGGGGCGGTCCATGTGAAGATGTTCGGCGTCAATAACGTAGAAATGGCCGGCCTGCTCCTCGGGAAGAAACCCGAGGACTCCTGGGACTCCTGCTTCGTCCGCCTTCCCGGGAGCGAACGTGTATATGAGGTAAACAAAGATCTCACGTGGTCGTGCGGGGTCAAGAGTGAAGACAGGTCCCTTGATAAAAAGCGCTGGCTTGATCTCAACCTGTTCAGTTTCAAGGCCGATGACGTGGCGGCATTCTCTATAAAGACAGGGCATACGACCACCACCGTGGAAAAACGGATACCGCTTCCGGAAGCTGAAAAGGCCGGGCCGGGGACGGAAAAGGCGAAGGGAAGCGAAGCCGGGAAGGGTGATTCGAAAGAGGCGGCGGGAAAAGACGGCGGCAAGGAATCGGGCGAGGCGAAGGCAGAGAAAACAGAGGAAAAGAAGGAAGAAGAAAAGAAGGACGAAAAAAAGGAAGAGAAGAAAGACGAGAAAAAAGAAGAAAAGAAAGAGCCGCCGAAGCCGGTGTGGATGATAGTCGCGCCGGAGGAGGCCGAGGCCGATCAGAGCAACTGCGACTCGGTTGCCAGGTCGGCGTCGTGGATGCGGGCCCAGTCGTACGTTGACGAGACCGACGAGAAAAAGATGGGATTCGATAATCCCCAGGCCAAAGTCCTCCTGCGTCTGAATAACGGCGAGGAGATCAGAATGATCTTCGGCGCCAAGACATCGTCGGGCAATGACGTCTATCTGAAGATAGACGGCCGCGCCGATATCTTCACAGTGAGCAATTACGACTACGAAAGCGTGGCAAAGCCTTTCGATAAGCTGAAGAAGGAACCTCCCAAAACGGAAGAAAAGAAAGACGAGAAGAAAGACGAAAAGAAGGAAGAGAAAGCAAAGAACGAAAAGGAGGACGAGAAAGACGATAAGGCGGATAGCGGAAAGGAAGAAAAGAAGGACGAAAAGAAACAGGACGAGAAGAAGAGTTGAGGAGGGAGGCGGCGCTCACGAAAGCCGGTATCCGGTTTCCTAGCCGTTGAGATCTTTCAGTTTACGGGCCAGTTCCAGCCTGGCCCTGTGCAGCCGTGATTTGACCGCCGCGCGGCTTATCCCGATCAGGTCCGCTATCTGGCCGTAATCCAGACCTTCCATGTCACGCAACAGTACGACCGAGCGGTATTCTTCGTCGAGATCCAGAATAGCCTTCTGAACGCGCTCGTTAATATCGGCGGCTTCCAGAACCGAGTCCGGGGGGGGACTTGCCCGGTCAGGGATCGAAACGATTCCTCCGGTTTCCTCGCTTCCGACCGGTTCAGCATCCAGGGAGATGCCTTCCGTCTCCCTGCGCCGGCGCTCCCTCCGTCCGTGCGAATAAACCGCATTTACGGCGATCCTGTAGAGCCAGGTAAAGAGTTGCGATCCCCGCCGGAAGCCCGGCAGCGCCCTGTAAGCCTTGAGGAAGGTTTCCTGGGTGAGGTCCTCCGCTTCGTCCGCCGAGCCGGTCATGCGGAATATCAGGTTGTAGATTCTATCCTGGTAGCGCGTTACGATCGCTTCGAACGCCTCCGCATCCCCGCGCATCGCCCGTTTGACGAGCGCCTCGTCGGATCCGGCCGGAGTTCCGCCGCCGGCTCCAGCCGGCCTGATCGGACGATCGCGTTCGGATATTCCGCCCGTTCCCGTCATCGGTTCGCCGCTCGCGGGCCGTCCCGGGTACCCGGTACGACCGCCTTCCGCACTCCCCAGCCGCGCGCCCGTCATCTGCGCCAGCGATTTCTGTCCCCCGCGTCCGATGGGGTGCCGGGTGCGCGCCCATATCCGTCAGGCTGCGGCGTGCCTCCGTCCCCTGTGTTCCTCAGAACCCCGGCCCGGCCGGGAAGGCCGGCCCGGATATCCGAACGGGGAAACTCGTGGCCGTCCGCATCAGAGCCTGTCCAAAAATTCCACGCCCAAGAATCGGGAGCGCTTATCCGTAAACTCCGTGCTGGCGGGTTTACGGACAGGCTCCTGGTCGAAACGCCGCGCCGTTACCGAAGCTCGGGCCAGGCGCGGATCGCCTCGAGCGCCTCCCCGTCACTGAGCCGCAGGCCCAGAACGGACACCGTTACGTAGCCGCGGGCCAGGGCGACCGAGTCGTCATCCGGACCGTCGCCGTCCAGTTCCATCGTTCCGCGGATCGAGAATTTCCTGCGTCCGTTTTCGGACGGCTCCTCCACATAATATTCGCGAAACCCGGCCGTACCCTGCTTTACCAGGCGTACTCCCGGTATCTTCGATCGCGGGATTGCCGGGATATTGACGTTCAACGCTGTCCGCGGCGGCAGGCCCCGACGGACCGTCGCCGCTACTATCGGCAGCGCTATCTCCGCCGCCGCCGGGAAATCCTGGTGCTCTCCTATATCGAGCGACACAGCTACGGCCGGCACCCCGTTAGCCGCGGCCTCTATCGCCGCCGCGACCGTGCCGGAATAAAGCACGTTCCTCCCGACATTGGGACCTCCGTTTATCCCGCTCACGACCACGTCCGGCAGGCATTCCGCGAGCAGGTGGGTCAGCGCCAGCTTCACGCAGTCGGCGGGCGTGCCGTCCACGACGAACCCCGGGGCGCCGCGCAGGCGGATCTCTCTGGCGGAGACAGGTCTGTGGAGCGTCACGGCGTGTCCCGCGCCTGACCGCTGTTCCTCGGGAGCAACGACCGTCACGTCGAACCCGGCCGACAACGCCTCCAGCATCGCCGCCAGGCCGGGCGAAGCCAGACCGTCGTCGTTTGTAAGCAGCGCGCGCTTCCGCCGTACTGTGTCTTCCATGCCGCCGATTATATCACGCGGTCTCCTGCGCGGGCAAATCAAGGAGGAATGACCCTGCCCTCTTGGGCGCATTACCGTAAATGCAGGATCTTGGAGCAACCTGCAAGGGACGCGCCCCGGGTACATATCAGATCCGAACCCTTCGAGCCGGGCGGACGAAGAAGGCGAATCAGTTCTTTAGCCCCCGAGCCGGTTGCGCCGTTGATCAGCAGGGTCAGCTCTCGGAGAGGATGCGATGGGCGGTCGCAGAGAGAGCGCGCGCATGCCTGCCTCCGGCGATCTCCGGAAGGCATATGGAGCAAGCCCCCTCGTCTCCTGCACCGGAGGCATCGCAATCAGTTCCCGTCCGGAAACCTTCCGCCGCGAAGCTTACGGCTCCGCGCTCTTCGTGTTACGGGAAGTTTTCGGACGGGATCTCAGACCCGGCATCGGAACTCCCAGCCTGCCCGCCCAGGTCGCAAGCGTCTCGAAGGTCCGGACATCGAGCGGGATGCCTTCCTCGCGCCTCCGTTTTTCCTCCAAAGCCTGTCGCTCGCCAGGAACCCTCGCCTCTCCGCCATGCGCATCCTTCGGTTGCGCCTGCAGGAACCTGCTTATGTCGTCAAGATGCCCTTGGACCTCCGGCAGAGGACGGAAGCGCTTTATGTCGAGTGCGGCGAAGGTATGACTGTACTGGTGTGGGCGGGCAAGACCGGAGGCGATCCATTCAATCTGCCCCGAGAACCGGCCGCCCGCGAGGACCGCCGTAAGCACGTCCACGAAGAGGGCCAGACCCGACCCCTTGTGCCCGCCGATCGGCAGGACGATTCCTTCCTCGAGCGCGACGGTGGGGTCGGAAACCGGGTTCCCGAGACGGTCTGCGACCAGACCTTCCGGGATGCTGCGCCCCGCCGCCTTCGCTTCGCGGAGCTTTCCCCAGCTAACGCTCCCCAGGCACCCGTCGAATACCCATGGGAAATCCCGGCCGGGACAGGCTATCGCCACTACGTTGTTCCCTACAGAGCGGGAAAGCGTACCCGCCAGGGCCACGGCCGGTACGGTGTTAGTG
>JAOACM010000475.1 GCA_026417845.1 Planctomycetota bacterium
CCGCAGGATGCCCCAGATGGCATGCACTCCCCTGGCGAACTTGTCGTTCTCCCGCCGGAATCGCTCATACCGGCCCGGATCGCGAAGGCGCGCCGCGTGCTCATTCGGATACGGCATCGCCGTCCTCCTCATCGGTCGAAGTCTCTTCAGGCTCCAGTCCGGTCCACGGTTTCGCTTCGTCCACCGGAAGACCAAGCTCCTTCATCAGCGCCACCTCCTTCGCCCTCTGGCGGAGTTCGACCTCCCAGTCCTTGCCCTGGCGGGCGTACTCGTGCGCAAGCGTGGTCGTATGGTTTTTGAGGCGCATCTCCTGCGCACGAGCCTCCTTCGAGGGGTCCACATGCTCGAAGCCGTCCCAGAACCACTGATGCGCCGGTAACGCCACACGAAGCGTCCGGAAGTCCGACTCGACCGCGTATTCCCGCAGCCATGCGGCCAGCACGCGGTCCAGAATCCGCGACGCCATGAAGGCCTGGTCTACCCGGATAGACTTGAAGTAGGTCTGATGATCGAGGCGGCCGGAGGCGTAGTTGTAGCCGCTGCTGTTTCCGGCCGCGATGTTGAAGGGCATGTTGAGGCAGCGGGCGATCTCGTTCAGAATCTCCTTCTTGAACTCGGCGTATGTCGTCGCCGGTTGCATCGGCTCGACCTGCGCCATCTTCCATCCGCCCGGCATGGTAAGCAGCATGTTCCGTTCGAGTTCGATGAGGTCCATCGGCTCGACCGCTTCCGCCTCGCCGTTCGGGGGGGCGTCCGTGTAGAGAATGCCCGCGAAGTCGGCAGCCGCCTCGGCCGCAGCCAGCACCGCGAGAGTAAATCGCCGGAGCTGCGCGAAGAGCGGCAATGCCGGCGTGATCTCCGGTATCCCACGATGCTGCCCGGGCCGATCCTGGCGGAAGATGTGTATCATGCTTTCCGCTGAAATAGTCTTGAAGTCGTCGAGCGAGTACCGCATCGGCCCGCCGGGATGATTCATCATCACCCGATAGAGAATCGGGTTGCCGTAATCGTCGAGGACGATGCCGTCCACCTCATGATCGTCGAGAATATGCCGCACAGGACTCGTCACCTGATCGGCCTCGATGAGCTGAAGATCGAGCTTCACCGTATGTCCGACGCGCGGATTGCTCGCGAGAATAGCGAACGCCTCGCCATCCTGGGCGCGCGCCATCCGCATGGTGCGGAGCTTTTCCGCCAGGCCTACCGCCTGCGCCCACTGGTGAAATTCGGTCTCGACCGTCCGGTTCAAATCCGCATCGTCCGTGAGCATCTGGAGACGCGGTCCGGTGCCGACCGTATCGTTGGCGAGCGTCAGGACGATGCCCCTGGCGTAGGAGTTGTTCGCCACCTCGTACCGGGCGCGGTTGCGCAGCGTCCGGCGCACCTCGGCCGTCGCCGCCGCATCGGCGGATAGGGAATCGGCCCGCGCCCAATGACGGCGGTTGTTCTCGTTCGTCTCCGCCGAGTCGAACCCGGCCCGGAGACCTGCATGTCCGACAGGCAGGCGCCGGAACGGCAATACGGCACGGGCGGGGAACCGTCTGAAGCGCGACCCATATAGACCGCTCAAACGAACGGCGCTTTTGGTTTTATCTCCGGCAATCTGCATCAGACCGCCCCCGGCGGAACAAGTTTGGACACGCGCACGCCGAGGCCCCTGGCCTTCGCCGCCCGCTTGCTGGCCAGATACCGGTCGGCCTCGATCTGATCGGCCAGATCGTGCTGCTCGACCTCTACAGAATCGCCCCTGGCCCGCTTCGGGCCCTTCGCGTTCTGCTCGATGACCTTGTCCGCGTCGTTATCCATGCATGGCCCTCTAATAGACAAAAGGCCCCCCGGCGCGAAAAAGCGGGACAGAAAATCCGCAGCGCCCGATAGAATACTTACCCGTCGGATCGGCAGGATGACGGAGGGCGGGATAGATTTCTGCGGGCAGGTTCTACCGGTAGAACTTGGGGCAGAAAAATCATGCTATAGACCGCTCGCAGGTCGTAATCCGGCGTCCGCAATGGCGGCATTCCCGGCGGCGGAGAATCCGCCTGCCGACGGCCCGGCGGGTGTACAGGACGTGGAAATGCCTGCACCCGCAGGCCGGGCACTCGATACCGCGCTTTTCCTGCACGGAGCGCGACCGTTCTGCAGGGATAGGTTGTGGCTTCGGCTCTGTCATCACCGCCTGCCTTTCTGGAGTTCGGACAGCCGCACCCGCGATCCCTTCGGCGCGGGCCGCTCATCCGTCCCCGGCAAGATTGCCCCCTGGACGGACGCCGCCACGGCGCACCCGACCAGGCAGTCAAGCCAGTGGTTATCGGAGGCCTCCGGCCGGAGCCGCCACTCGTCCACCACGCGGCCACGGCCCTCGGTCTTCACGCGGTATTCGGATGTCAGATGATCCGCCAGCAACCGATGCTCCTCAGGATTCCGTCCAAAGAGCGACAAACAGCCCTTATCGCCCATAGCCACAGCCAGACGCGCATGGACGAACGACTTCCACCAGTTCGAATCGAACGTCACGTGCCGGATTGCCCGCTTGCCCTGTACGCCCGGAATGTACCAGTTCAGCCCCAACCGGTCCCCCGGACGCTTGCTGTACTCGCGAAACGGCCGCGAGGCAGCGCCCACGAACCGCCCGTGGCTGGGCAGGAGCACCGCCGCGTGCGCGCTCTGGCGGCAGAACTGGTACACCACATCCGTAGACGTGCCCCAGTTGGCGTCAATCATGCAGAGGCCTATCCGCATGGCAGCCCCGTCGTCCCGGCGCCATTCCCGGCCCATACACGATTCGGCGACAGCCTCCAGCCCCGCGTAAATAGCGCCTTCAATCCCGGCGCCCTTTGCGGCAATCTGGAGTGTCCGCTGCGCGTCGCGGAGCGTAAAATATCGCCGCCTCTGGTCCGGATATGCGCCATAGTCCAGCACGTACCCTGTGAAATCATCCTGCCAGCCGCAGACCATCCAGAAAAGAAGCTTGCCCTGCACATCAACGAACATCGTCAGATACGAAACTCCGATGGGAACCTCGCCCCGCCTGTGACCGTTGAGCTTCTGGGCGATCTGGTCGGCGGTCAGAAGCCCTTCATCCTCGACGCTCTTCTCCGGGAGCGGTTCGTTCTGATACTCGGCGAAAAACGCCGCCTCGTCCTGAAGCTTCAGATTCATAGCGTGCTGGACGGCGGACGCCTCGTCGTGGTTGAAACGCTCCGGCCAGGCGACTTCCGCGCCCTCGTCGAGCGCGGCGCGATTGGCCAGGTAAAACGCCGTCGCCTCTCGCAAGTCGCCATGAATACGCAAAGACTCAGCCCGTATCTCGGCATACTTAGCCCAAAGCTTCTCATTCGCCGGGAAGCGATAGACCATCTTCGTGCGCTCGCCGTTCCACTCCGGATGTTTTTCACGGTTCAGAATGTTGT
>JAOACM010000476.1 GCA_026417845.1 Planctomycetota bacterium
AGACAGCCTCTCTTCCCGGGAGAGGGTCCCGCTGGCGGAGGGGTTTTGCCGGACCGCACCCACGGCCGGCGGCGCATCAATACCGCACCTCAAAGTCCGAAAACTCCCCCCTCGCCAGTCCCCAAGAAAACTTTTCGTCCCGTATATGCCTGCGCATGCGGGCGCGGATGCCGGACAGGAGTTTTTCAACCTCCTCCCGTTCCCCCTCCGCAACCAGTTCGACCGTCCCATCCCATCTGTTCTTTACATACCCCAAAACCGCCAATCCGGCGGCGACGGAACACGCTGTTGCGCGAAAGCCCACTCCCTGCACGTACCCGTCGTATATGACCTCCACTCTGCATTTTCCCGACCGCCCGCCCGTTCCCGGCACCCGTTCTTTCGTTTCCATGTCCAGCCGCCTCGTATCCCCAGCCCCCTAACCCGGTCTCAACTTCCAGATCGCAGACCCCGCATCCGCGGGTCGTAATTGTTTGCCGTGCCCGTAATTATTTGCCGCGCGCATATGTTACTGGCGCAGCGCCTGAGCTTATCCGCTCATTGGGGCGCCATAGTTGTACCATCCGGGCGCACCACTGCAGCGGATAGCGGCCACAACCTGAACGCGGCATACAGGTATCGAGGCTCACTTCGGCCGGGTCGGAGCACCTCCCTTCGCGTCGGTCCTTAGATCCAACATCTCCATGAGCTCCCGCCACCCGTCGCGCCCCTTGACCAGTGCGAAATCCGGCGTTTCGATAAGCAGCGGCGGGTCGTTGAAGCCAAAGGAGACAGCGCGGCGGAGCGACTCGATGCACCTGTCGGCATCGCCCTTCTGCCCGTGAGCGACGGCGAGCGCGTAATGCGGCTCCGGCTCCCTCGGATACTTCCGCGCGAGCGCTTCCAGCCTGGGCAGCGTCTCGTCGGCGCGCCCCGCCAGCAGGTCAGCTACTATCGCCTGGTATTCGAGCCAGTCCGCCGCCGGCTTTTCAGCCGTACCGCCGACCCGGAGGAACTCTGTCCGCTCGATGTATTTCTTCAGGCGCCGCGGGGCGCGCAGGAGCGGATCCAGCTCTATCGCGGCATCCGCGTCCGCCTTCGCGCCGTCGGCATCGTTCAGGCGGAGCAGCGCCTCGCCGCGCGCTGTCCGGTACTCGGCCGACCTCGGCTCCAGCCCCGCGGCCATCTCCGCATATTCCAGCGCCCTCTTCGGGTCGCCCCTCGACAGCCGCCACTGGTTCAGATTGTACAGCACCGCCGCGAAGACCTGCCGGTCGGTCAGCGGTGTCAGATAGCCGGCTGCCTCCGCCGACTTCCGGTCCCTGCCGGTTTCCTTCAGCCACGCCTCCTCGTCGAAACGCGTCCCCTTCTCCGTGGTCTCTATCATCTCCGTATTTTCCCTGCCCACATACTTCAGGTAGAAGTGGCCGGGGACGGTCGCGCCGTAGATCGGCAGTTTCAGCCGCCTGGCTACTGATATCCCTATCACGGAGAGCCCCAGGCAGAAGCCCTCGCCGCGATTGAGTATCGCGTGGGGGTAGAGAGACGCCGGCCCGGCATTCGAACCGGCCGGCCTGCATCTGAGCTTTTCGAGAAACATGAATCTCCGGAAGCGCCGGCATAGATATTCATCCGAGGCGTCAGGGACCATGTACTCCCTGAACTCGTCCGCCAGGGCGTCTATCCTTTTGATCTCCCTCTCGACGTCCAGTTCGGGGAAATCCTCCTTTGCCAGGAGCAGGCACAGGCGGGCCAGATCGAGCGGGACGCGGCCATCAAGCGCCGCCTTTATTTCCTTCCGCGGCGGGAGGTCGTCCTTTTCCTCCCCGGCCCCGGCCGGCACGGCCCAGCCTGCGGCCGCCGCCAGTGCCGCCTCGACAGCCATCGCCGCGGCTGCGGCCGTGGTTCGCGCGGATATCCATCCCATCGTCGTCCAGACCGCCGCCGCGGCTGTGGCGCGTGGGGATGTCAGTCCAGCCATCGCCTCGGCCTCCCACATATCGGCCGGCTTGCCGCTTCGAGCGGCGGGAAGCGTATCCGCCGCGACCCCAGCAGCCAGCCGGGACCCGACCGGGGCGCCGCATCCCCCCGGTCGTATTTCGAGCCTGTCCAGAAACCCCCGACGGACCGGGCTGTACGCAGCTGAAACATTGGGCGCCGCGGAAGTGACAGGCTCTTTGCAATTATCCGCCGCCCCTTGCACCGCCCTCTCCTTCCAGAGATGGGAACCGGATGCCTGGAACCCCCTCCATATTATTCCACCGCCGCCCGCGCCATCGCCTCGATATTCTCCGGCGGCACGTTCGGCAGCACGGCCTCGTGGCTCGGACTGACTATCAGGCTGGGACCGAGCAGATCCTTCACGCGCCGCACATCGGCAGCGACATCATCTGGCGTCCCATGGACGAGCAGATGCTGAGTATCTATGCCGCCCATGAACGCGATCCGCCCGCGGAAATCCCGCGCGAGCGTCGCCGCATCCATGTTCCGGGCGCGGGCCTGCAGCGGATGCAGGCAATCCACCCCGGCGTCTATCAGCCGCCCGATCACTTTGTGGATCGCTCCGCACGAGTGCAGTATGACCTGATAGCCGTGCCGGTGCGCCTGCTCTGTGAACCTGCGAAACCACGGCATTATGAACTCGTCGAAATGCCTCGGACTGCATATCAGGTCCGCCTGCGTACCGAAATCGTTCCCGAAGAAGAATCCGTCCATCTCCCTGCCGGCCGCCCGGAAGAACATCTCGTTGGCCTCGTAGTAAAACCCGCACACGCGATCGGTAACGGCATGGACGACATCAGGGTTCGTGACCATCTTCTCCATGTAGTTTTCCATCCCGAGCAGATTCATCACATCATGGTAAAAGCACGTCCAGAACCCGCTGGCGCGGTAAACGTCGCCGGCATTTCGCAGCGCGGCCAGGCATTCGTCGAAATTCAGATATTCGACCTTCGGCCAGTCGAACGCCTCCACATCGGCGACCGTCTCGGCACCGCCCAGCCCCGCCGCCTGCCCGTGCGCGGTCTTTTTCACTCCGGCATCGAATATCTTCCTTCCTCCCGGGTGGCGGTACGTTGACGCGAAGAACTGGGGGCATATCCAGCGGAAATCGTCATCCAGCCTGACGCGCAGCTCCTCCTCAGACCTGGTCCCGAAATACCCGTGATATATGGGCCAGGTCGAGGCGTGGGGGTTGCCCAGCCACAGCCCGCATCTGTCCGCGGCCCTGCGCGATATTATCGTCCTTATCCTCTCCCGGTGCGTCATCTGGCGCGACCTCCTCTCCTTCCGGCGCGCGTTTGTGCTCCCCGCGGATTTCTCTGCCCACCGGCCGCCGTGTTTCCCGCGGCTTTTCCCGTCGCTCCGGCCGCCCCGCCCGCCCCGCTCGCCTTTCGCGCGAAGCGGGCAGGATCGCGCGCTCCGTCCAAGAC
>JAOACM010000477.1 GCA_026417845.1 Planctomycetota bacterium
AGATGTGTATAAGAGACAGGCCTTCGACCGCTCCACCGCCGGCGGAGGAGGAACGATCAAGGTGCTGTTGCGGCACGACGCACGTTGATGGTGCATGGAGGGACGCTGACGCATGAAGATGCTCTTCGATGGACTCCGGGCCGCCCGTGTAGCGGCGCATATAGGCATTTGCGTCCTGGTGGGGTCGGCGGCCGCACCCGTGGGGGCCGCGGCGGCAGCAGCCGGAGAAAGGCCGGTCCGGGGCGAAAAGGAGGGCCAGGAGACGCCGAAGATTCCGCCGGAGGCCAAGGGGGAGCTTCTGGATAACGCGAAGCTGCTCGCGCTGCTGAAGGCCAAGGTGCCGGAGGAGATTATCCTGCGGAAGATCGAGGTGTCCGAGTGCGATTTCGACGATTCGGCCGAACAGATAGCGAAATTTCAGGAGGCCGGCGCGACTCCGAAGATACTGGGAGTGCTTATAGACAAGGCTCTGGTCAAGCGGAAGCGGGTCAAGACGATAGTTGACATAGCCGAGAACGATTTCGAGAACGTAGACGGCTACGAGGCGGCGCTGAGGCGTCTGACGCGCGAAGGCATGGCCACCATTCCGTACCTGGTCAAGTATCTGGAGAACGAGAGCGAAAAGAAGCGGGCGGGGTCGGTGGAGGCCATCGGGCGGATAGGAGACAGATCGGCGGCCGTGCGCAAACACATAATACCGATGCTCTATGATACGTCTCCCGCCGTCCGGAACAGGGCGGCCCAGGCGCTGGCCAGCCAGAGCGACGATAAGACGTTCGAGGATGTCGCGGCGATGTTCCTGCGCCGCGGCGAAAAGAACGACGGCGTGGCACAGGTCTTCGGTTACCTCGGCGACAAGCGCGCCGTCCCGCTGCTGGTGGAAGCCGTAAGGGACAGGCTCGATCCGGACGTGAGGATGTCCGCCGCCTGGTCGCTCGGCAGGCTCGGCGTCAAATCCAGAGAGGTAATTGACGTCCTCATGAACGCCCTGGTTGACGACAGGAGCGAAAAGGTCCGCTCGGCGGCGGCAGCTGCGCTGGCCGATCTCCGGGCCGACGGCGCGGCGCGCGCTTTCATAAAAGCGTATGACAGGTATCCGGAAGGGCGGGAAGAAATACTGCGGGCGATGAGACACCTGAAGA
Organism: Planctomycetota bacterium; assembly: GCA_026417845.1. GTDB lineage: Bacteria > Planctomycetota > SZUA-567 > H5-PLA8 > CALKMO01 > CALKMO01. The sequence continues at coordinate 1,143 of JAOACM010000477.1, forward strand.
CACACGAATCCATCGAGTTCCTGATTCAGTGCCTGAACGAAGAGGACCGGAAGCTTTCGAGGACTGCTCACGAATCGCTCGTCATGATGACCGGCGAAAAGTTCGAAAACAGCCAGGATGTCTGGCTGGGCTGGTGGTCCAACGCGAAGAAGACGCCCCGCTACATACGCATCGGCGAGGAAGGCCTTCCAGAGACGCCGCCTGTGCCGACGCCGCCGGATCGGACTGGAGGGGGCCGGGGCGAAGGGGCGGGGACAGGCGCGGCGGGAGGAGTCCGGGAAGCGGGATCGTCCGAAGGCGGCGGAGGAGGGCCGGACAAACCTGCAGCCGGTGATAAAAAAGACGGCGGAGCCGCTCCGGGAAAGGATGGGGCGGAGGCGGCCGGACCGAAGGGCGAGCCGGGCCCAAAAGAGACCGGGAAGCCCTTAGAAAAGTCCACCCCCTGAAAGGCGTCCCGTCCGTTTTTCCCCTGTGGCGATCATGGGGCTCGATGCCCCCCACACAGGGCGTCCCGGCGGCCTGGCTGCGCGCTGGAACGGCAATTCCTGCGTCAGCCGGGATCCGACAGGATGGCCTCACGCACCTGTTCGATCGTGATCATCCCGCACGTATCCATCTTCTCCAGGAAGCTCCGCAGCCTCATCTCGCGCTCCGGCGGCGACAGTCTGCTCTCTCCCGTCCGTTCGAAGCGGTCTTTCTGAGCATCCCACGTGAAAACCGGCCGTGGATCTCCGCGCCCCCCGGACGGGTCTGATTCGTACACCGCGGCGACGCGGCGGATCAGCATGCGGTCCTTCCAGCCGACCGCGAGGAATATCTTGAGCGCCACCCTGTCGAAATCGGGCGCCGGGATGCCGAGCGCTCCGCAGAGTTGCTCCCGGCACTGGCCGATAGTGTCGGCGTGCAGGTTTGTTGCGATCATATGGCCGGTTCCCGTCAGCGAAAAGAACGCCCGCGCTTCGGCGCCCCACAGATAGGCATAATACCCGCCCGGGCCGATCTCGTGGCATATCATGCACCGGCGCGGGGCCGGGTTCCGCGCCGCGTCTTCCATCGCCTCGACGCCGTCGGCCGGATACAGCTCCACATCCGGCGGCACCAGATTCAGGAGCGCGCCCATAACCGTGGTCTTCCCGCCGCCTCCGGGCACGCAGCCCACCAGAAACGAATGCCCTGCCGAGATGAGCGAGAACAGGTAGGCAGCCAGATACGAGTCCACAGTACCGGCCCGCATCAGGTCCACGATGGACAGCATCCTGCCGCCGCGCTGGTTGCATCGCTCGATCTCCCGGCAATGTCTTTCCACCTTGCCGGCTAACCGCAAATGTCCGTCTCTGGTGTCTCTGGACATCCTGATCCGCCTCCCGGCTTCGATTCTCTGCGGCATCTATGCGGAAGCCTCGTTATTCGCGTCGCCTGGATAACCACGGGCATCGCGCGCCGGACGTCCCGGGCTGAGAAGACTCCGCCCCGGCTACGCACTCCCGATAGCATTCCCGCAGAGCCACCAGTTGCCGTCGGTGAATCCATCCGGAACGCAGTCTTTCCCTCCGCACCAGCAGATGCTCCGGAAGCAGATGGCGCAGTGTTCGTGATCATATCCGCCTTTTTTGATGCGGCAAACGATTACGTCTTCCCGGTTGCGGGAGGGTAGAATACAAGGGGGGGCGTTGTAATGGCCAAGGGAGGATCGAGGCAAGGCGCCCGGCTCATGGCATTCGCATGGCCAGGTGACGCAATCGGGCTGCCTGCCGGCCCCGGCAGCGTTCGCGAAATATGATGCGCGAAGAAGAGGCCGCCAGCGTAAAATGCACCGGGTGGGAAAGGCGGCTGGAACCGCCTTCGGACGGTTGACCGCACAAGGAGGGTCGGTCCTCCCGGTTCGCCCCGTCTTTTCTTTAAGAGCCCAGCCGAAAACCTCCGGCCGGATCTCGCGGAACTCTGTGGGAACCTGGGCGCCGGGGGAGTTCTTGGATGGGATCTGAAAGCTGGGACGGGCACCTGCGTGCTGCCAGCGGGACATGGGCGCTCCCGCCGCCGGAGCGGCGACAGGGAGGAGGCCGGATGGGGAGATACGGGCGACGTGCGCATAGGGATTGACGCCCTTCTGATGTACGGAAGGTACAGCGGGATCGCCTGCGCCATAGACCGGACCGTCCGCGCCCTCGCGGGGATCGGGGGGGACCATTCGCTGGTCGTCTACGTCCCACGCGACCATTCG
>JAOACM010000478.1 GCA_026417845.1 Planctomycetota bacterium
GCCCTGCACTACGCCCACAGGAACGGCGTAGTGCACAGGGACGTCAAGCCGGCCAACATAATGGTGGATCGCAACGGCACGGCCCACGTAATGGACTTCGGGCTGGCAAAGCGGGTGGATGAGCAGGACCTGGCGCTGACGAAGACCGGCACCACGATGGGGACGCCGGCCTACATGTCGCCGGAGCAGGCCCAGGGCAACCTGGCGGCCATAGACGCGCAGAGCGACGTGTACAGCATAGGCGCCGTGCTCTACGAAATGCTGACCGGCCGCCCGCCATTCGAAGGCTCGACCACGATGGCCGTGCTCCTGCGCGTAATAGACGAGGATCCGAAGTCGCCCCGCAAGCTCAACCCGCGCATACACAAGGACATCGAGACGATATGCATGAAGGCCATGGAAAAGGACAAGGCCCGCCGCTATCAGTCCGCATGGCACCTGGCGGAGGACATCCGGCGGTTCAACGCCGGCGAGGTGATCCTTGCGGCCCCGATCGGCCCGTTACGCCGGTTCGCAAGGAAAGCGCTGAAGCGGATCGAACTGACGATAGCCGCCGCGGCGGCCGTGCTGATCCTGGCGGGGACGCTTGCGTACGCGGTCTACAGGGGCCACGCGGACCGCGTCGAGGTGCTTCTGGAGCGGGAACGCCGCGTCTCGCGCGAGATGGCCGCCGGCCGGGAGGCGATCGAAAGGGCCGCCTCCGCCATGCGCGGCCTCGATCCTACGCCCCATCGCATGGACGAAAAACTGTTTTCCGGCATAAACGAGGCGCTCGATGACGCCGAGGGGCATGTCCGGGCCGCCCAGGCCCTCGACCCATCCTCCGAGGAAGCCGCGCGGGCGATCGAAACGGTCCGCGCCCTCCGGCGCGCTGCCTCAGTGAAAAAACTGCTCGCTTACGGATACGGATTCATGGAGAGCGTTCCTCCGAACTACGCCGGCGCCGTGGTCGTCTTCAGGCTGGCGCTCGACGCCGACCCGGAAAACGCCGAGGCCGCGCGGCAGCTCCGCGAGGCGCTCGGCATCCGCAAGGCCGTCGTGGAATCCGACCCGCCCGGCGCCAGGGCGTGGCTAAGTCCGCTCGACGTGGAGGATTCGCTCCTGGGGCAGGGCGACCTCGGCAGGGAGTTCCCTCAGGAGCTGGGCAAAACCCCGCTGTCGCTTTCGCTCCCGCCGGGCACGTACCGCATCGTCCTCGAGACGCCGGACGCGGGCAGGACGCGGCACGAGTTTCCCCTGGAAATGGTCCGCAAGGACGACGGTCTCCTCTCGGCCAGACTTTCGGGCCCGCACGAGAACATGGTCTTCATGCAGGGCGGCCAGGTCGTGGGACCGGCGGGCGAAAACCTTACGGCCGGGGATTTCTACGTAGACAGGTACGAGTACCCCAACCGGATCGGCGAGATACCGAAGACCGACGTGTCGCGCATCGAGGCCGCGGCCCTCTGCGAGCGCGCCGGGAAAAAGCTTTGCACCATCGCCCAGTGGCTCCGGGCCTGCTCCGGCCCGCACGGGACCAGGTACCCCTACGGCGATGCCTACGTCCCGAACGCCTGCGCCTCCGGCTTCGATCAGGAGATGCGCAGGACTCCGTTCAGATCCGGCTCCTTCGCGCGATGCAGGACTCCGCACGGCGTTTACGACATGGTCGGCAACGTAGCGGAATGGACGGAAGGAGCCGAGGGCGAACCGTCCATCCGCGGCGGATCCTGGCTCGACCCCACCAACCGCCCGCTCCTGACCGCTTCCTGCCGTGCCGACACCTACCAGAAGCCCGAGGAAAGGGATTTCAAGGTCGGCTTCCGCTGCTGCATCCCGGTCGCTCCGGCAGAAAAGAAACCCTGATGTTGCCAGGACCGCCGGCTTGGGATTACCCCTGCGCCTCCGCGCTGCAGAACCCTTCCTTCGGGAAAAGCAGGGGCGCGCGATTCGACGCGACCCGGCGTTGACGGACCGGCGCAGATGACTATAGTGTTTCAGGACTCGCGTCGGGGCGCGTCGCAGGCGGAGGCCGCGCACCGCCTCGCGGGCAGCGCCGGTTGTCGGAATCTCCCGGCACGGGGCGCGGGGAGCAGGAAAAACCGGGCTGAAAGCAGCAGGATGCGGACGGCGCTAAGGCGAAGGAAAGAACGATCGAGGGGAGACCATGGCCGACGAGACGAAAGCGGAAGCGAAGCCGAAAGGGACGGGAACCGGGGCGGGAATGGCGCCGGAGGCAAAGGCCGGGACGGGAGCGGATGCAAAATCCGATCCGGTTGCCGGGACAAAACCCGATACCGGAAGTGTGGCCGGCGGGGGAAATGCCGCGACGGGACAGCAGGCCTTGCAGTCAGCTCAAGGGAAAAAGGAGGGGGAAGCAGCAGCGCCGGCAGCAACGGGCAAGGAGGAAGCCAGGCAGCCGCCGAAGACCAGCCCTGAGGCCGAAAAGATGAAGGCCGAGGTGGCGAAGCGGGAAGAGGCCCTTCGGAAACTGCTCGCCGGATCGAAGAAGCAATCGTCCCCTGAAGTCCGGCTCGCCAGAAAGAAACTCAAGCGGGCCCAGCGCAAGCTCAACGAGGAACTGATACGCATCGGCGCCAGAAAGCGCCCGGTCAGGGGCAAGGCTGCCGCGGCCGAGGGCGAAAAGAAATCCTGACCCCGTCCGGAAACGATGTCCGCGGGAAATCGCAAGATCCGGCCGGGAGTAATTGTCTGCTGCGCGCATATGTTGTTGGCCCGGCGCCCGATCGTATCCGCTTAAAGCCTTCCATCCCGGCCGGAGATTTCAGGAGATGCCCGTAGAATAATGGAGAAGTGAGCGGTCGGGGGGAAGGATATCGCGAGACATAACTGAAGGTCGTCCCAGTCTGCCGCGTTCAAGGGAACGCTTTTAGCACTACGTCCGTGCCAGACTTCGCAACCAATTGAAAATCAAGGACTTGCAAAAGCAAGGTTCGAAGATGGGTTTGAACGAGGATGGGCGTGCCGGGCATTACTGGAACATGCCCAGACCGCGCTACCGCGCCGCCGGTCGCAACCGCCTGGCCCTCACCTCCTGACCCGGACGTCCACGCATTTACGGCCATGCACCCTCCGCCAAGTGCGGCGCATGCTTGATGCGGCGAGCCGCAGGCGTTAAGTTTTTTCCTCGGGATTTCCCCAACACGAGCGCCCACGGCGGGGAGTTATGGACGGAGAGGAATAGAGGCGGCGCGGTCCGACGCGGAGCTTCTGGCGGACTACGCGGCGCGGCGCGACGAGGCGGCCTTCGAGGAGATCGTCCGGCGCCACGCGGCCATGGTCTACCAGGCCTGCTGGCGACAAATCGGCGACGTGCACGAGGCCGAGGACGCCGCCCAGGCGGTCTTCGTGGTTCTGGCCCGCAGGGCCGGGGC
>JAOACM010000479.1:0-3003 GCA_026417845.1 Planctomycetota bacterium
AGATTGTACTGAGCTATGCCCGGATCGCGGAGGGCGAGCTCGAAGCTCGTAAGCTTCTCCCGCGCCTTGCCCACACCCTTGGTCAGGAAAATCTTCTCGGCTATCAGTCCCATTCTCTTCCCCCCCTGTCCTGAAGCCCCTGTCTTCCTGCCGGCCGGTCCGTCAGAGGGCCGACATCTCTTGCGCATCGGGAAATACGGGAGCGACGCGCGGAGTTTACGGACGCCGGCGAAACATGTCAACATGCGCATCTGCGGGAACGGGGAAAATTCCGGGTCTCCCGCGGCGTGCCGCGTAATTGCCCGGCGCCCCATAAATAGCTGTTTGCCGCTGCGGCCATGCGCCCGGCGTGCAGTGTGGATTGTTGAGCGTATCAGCTTGAGCACCGGAGGAGGTTTTCGGATACAGGCTCTTATTGCCTGTGAGCGTACCGCCGCGGGGGGCAGCAGCCATCGGGCTGGAACGCGGCAGGCGGTACGGCGCCGCGCGCCGTCCGTTTCCGGGGGGCGCCGTAGACGACCCGCCGGCCGGCTGCTCCCGGGACATGCCGTCTCTCCCGAAGGCGCGGCGCTGCCGGACGGCCTCTCCGTTCCGCTTTTCCCGCCGCCGCGCGCCGCGGGCCCGCGGCGGACGCCGCATGCCTCCGCCGGAAAAAAAGACAGGGGCGGCCGCCCCCCGCCGGGAATGATCGCCGGTCGGGCCGGCGCGCCGGTCCCGTCAATTCGAAGGCGCCTCCGCCCCGGACGCGCCTCCCTTTTCGGCGCCTTCCTCTCTCTCGGTCTTCTCGGCCCGGCCCCTGCCGCCGACACCCCTGCGGCGATCGCGCAATTCGGCGAGCAGTTTCATGCTGTTTCTGAACAGGAACCTGTCCATCTTGCAAAGACCGGATACATGCTTCAATCCGCTGTTCTTCCCTCCCATGGCACCTCCAGACTGTTTTTCCCCCTCCGCCCGCCGCTTCCGCCGCGGTTCCAGCGCCCGCCCGGTGCGGTCCGACAAAAACGCCATCCGCTCCAGCAATTGCTCGCGAGACGCGGCCGTTCCGCCACATTGGTAACAGACACCCCTGTCCCGGCGGCGACGGCCGGTTATGTTACGCCGCCGGCGGCGCCGGACAAGTCAATTACTGCGGCGGAAGGTGCTGCCCGCACGCGTCCGTCGTGCGGTGGCCGGACTCCTTATTACCTCTCCGGTCAGAACCTGCCCTTCCCATTCTTCATCGCCTTCGATGAGTACTGGGCCGATACGATGCCCGATATGTACAGGTCCCCGATCCGGATTAGCACGGGAACATCCAGGGCCCCGTCCTTGATGTCTTCAGTCCCGGACACGTTCATAGCGCCGCTCAGGTTCGCCTTTAGGACCATGATCGAGGCGACGCCCTTCTTCAAATTGACCTTGAGCCTGGCGTTTTCCCCGGAGACCGTCTTGCCCTTGCCGTTGATTACGCAGCCGAACGATGCGCCGTCGCCTATCTGCACCAGACAGTCAAACGTAAGGGCATCATCGGCCTTGTCCGCGTCAAACGGCATCGTCACGCCGCTCACATCGGCCTTCATCCTGAACGAATCCCTGCCGGTGTACCTGAAGTTGAGCTTGAACTTACCCTTCCCCGGTATGGGTCGCAGCTCCTCGCCCACGGCTATGGTCAGCGTCGCCCTGGCGGATCGGTTGTCGGCCGGGTTCGTGCGGTTGGTGGAGACGGTCAGCGTTACGGTATAGAGTCCCGGTGCGGCGTAGACGTGCGCCGGATTCTGCTCCGTTGACGTCGGAGATCCGTCGCCGAAGTCCCACGAGTACGAAACGGGGCTGCCCGGCTCGAAATTGTCCTGCCCCCGGCCGAAGAAGTTTACCGCAAGCGGTGGCGGCCCGGAATCCGGGCTGGCCTCCGCCGACACTTCCGGATCGGTCGGGTATAGCGCCGCCGGATACAGGAATGCCGCGCCGGCCTTGTCGTCGGGCTGAAGCGTCTGCAGACCGCTGTCTATCGGATTCATTATGGCCGTCGGAGGCGGGTTCACATGGTCGAGGCCGATCATGTGGCCGATCTCGTGGAGCGCCACGCCTTTCACCTTCTGCGTCCCGCCCTGCCCCTTCGCCTGCCAGTTGAAATCACGGTCGTTGAATATGATGTCGGCATCAAGCATCCTGTTGTCCGACAGATCGTACCACCAATAGGTCATGGCAAGGGTCGTGGAGCCGAACGCCGGATTCGGATCCCAGGCTATCACGTTATGTCCGTCGTGCGCCTTGTGATTGATGGAAGTCGTCCCCGTCTTTACGAAGGCGATCGCGCTCTCCGGTATGGCCTCCCATTCGTCAAAGGCGGCCTGCACGTCGTCGAACTCGTAAAGAGTATCGCCCGTCCCAGTCAGGCTCTGCTCCCAGGAAACCCGCCCGCCGCTCAGGGATGCCAGGTCCCACTTGGAACCCGTGAGAGCGTAGGCGAGGGCCGCGTCGCCGCGGAAGGCCAGGATGGCCGCGCCTGAAACTGCCGCGAGGACCGGCAGGATGCCGGCCGCCCTCCCTGTCGCAGCGGACCGCCTCCCGGCCCGGCGGCGCGACAGCGCGGCCGCGGCCAGGGCGCCGCAGAGCGCCGTCAGCACGGCAAGCGCCGCTGGCAGGAACGATTGACGCCCCGCCCATGTTCCGCGGGGCGATACGGCCGCCCCTGCGCCCTGAACTCCCGAATCGGCCGGCGGGAGCGAATCCGCCAGCGCGCCAAGGTCCGCGGGTAGATCCCTCCCAGCCAGGCACGCCTCCAGAAGTCCGACGAACGTCCCGTACGGCACCGACCTCCCGAGTATTCTGAACCCGGGGTCCTCGCGCCGCGCCGGACTCAGTATCGTCCCGGGTCCGGCCGGGTCCTGTTCGACAACATCCGCGCACCCCGCGCACGTTCCGCCGCCGGCGTCACCAGCGCCTCCGTCGCCGTACTCCGCGCCGCCGATGCCCGCTGCTGCCGGCCGGCCGGAAACCCCGGTCCCGCCCGCGTCTCCCCAT
>JAOACM010000479.1:3013-3369 GCA_026417845.1 Planctomycetota bacterium
GCGGATCCCTGCTCCCGGAGGCCGCCCCCGCCGCCCGGACGGCTGCCGTCCGCCGGTCCGCCAGCGCCGCCGGCGGCGCCGTGCTTCCAGCCGCTGCCGCCGCCCGTGCAGCCCCGGGCCGCCGGCCCCGCAGCGCCGCTTTTCACATGGTAGGCGCCCTGGGCCAGGCCGTACACCTCCAGCCCGCGCCGCGTCTCCTCAAGGAACACTATGACGCGCCCGCCCGCCGCGAACTTCGGAGTCCCGGGCACGCACATGCCGATCCCGCGTTCGGCGAGGACCCCGCCAGGCACCAGGAAGGTCAGCTTTTCCGCCGGCGGCCCCTTGAACGTCCTGAGGATGCGGAGCTCAACCAG
>JAOACM010000480.1 GCA_026417845.1 Planctomycetota bacterium
CTGTACGCTCTGCCTCCAGGTTTACTACCGCAACATGTAGAAACGTTTCCGGGCCTGCGTCCGTGACCGTTCGATGGCGGGAAGCGGCCCGGCCCCGTGGGCGGAAGCATCTCCCGGAAGCCTGCCGGACGCCACAGGTTCCCGCGGCATCCCCCGGGGTCCGGCAGGAGTCCCGGAAGGCTCCCGGGGCTGGAGAATATCCTGCCTCCCATGCCGTTCCTTCCCGGTCCGGAGGATTCCGTGCAGGCTCTCAGGTCCGGCGCGCATCATGCCGCAAAACCGAAGGGGGGGAATCTGGTAGAGCATGCGCTACAGATGGTACCCCGACCAGGATTCGAACCTGGATCACCGGCTCCGGAGGCCGGTACTCTATCCATTGAGCTATCGGGGCGCGCAGCCTTCGGACCGGACCGGCCCTGCAATCGGCCGGAGGATACGCCCGTCTTGCGTACGGAGCGAATCGCTCCCGGTCCGGCAATGTATATTTTTATCTCCGACCGGCGGAGATGTCAAGATTTCAGGCCGAACCATCGCAACCTGTAACTGTCTGCCGCTATCATTATTAGCCTGTCCGGAAACCTCCCCCGGAAAGGCAGCCGGCTTCGGACCATAGGCTATGGGGCCGGAGTTTTTCGGATATGCCCTTACTGTGGCGTCATTGCTGTCCCATTCGGGCGTACCGCCGCACGGCAGCCGCGGCTTGAACGCGGGAAGCGGGGGGAAAACGGCGGCGCGCCCCCGGCCGGACCCCTCTCCGGCGGAGTATTACAGTTGACTTTCGGATGGAAGATGATACGCGATAGCACGATGGGCTGGATGGTACGGGCTGAGGGGATGGATTGCGGGAGAGCGACGGGTTACGGGCGATGAAGACGCGAGAGATTTCTGCAGGAAACGTTGCGATAGGGGGGGGAAATCCCCTCGTGCTGATAGCCGGTCCGTGTGTGATCGAGAGCGGAGAATCATGCATGGATGCGGCGAGGCTGCTGAAGGAAATATGCGAGCGGGAGGACATCCCGCTGATATTCAAGTCTTCCTATGACAAGGCCAATCGCTCCTCGCCATACTCGTTCCGCGGGCCGGGCATGGAAGAGGGACTGGCGATACTCCGGGAGGTGCGGGAGAAGGTAGGCGTCCCCGTGCTGACCGACGTGCATCTGCCGGAGGAGGCGGAGGCGGCAGCCGAGGTGGTTGACGTCATTCAGATTCCGGCCTTCCTGTGCCGGCAGACCGATCTTCTGCTCGCCGCCGGACGCTCCGGCAAGCCTGTCAACGTCAAGAAGGGGCAGTTCCTGGCGCCGGGCGATATGCGCAACGTGATAGACAAGATCCGCTCGACGGACCATGAGGACATCATACTGACCGAGCGGGGGACATGCTTCGGTTACCACTACCTGGTCAACGACATGCGCGCGCTGCCGGCGATGAGGAAGCTCGGTTATCCGGTCGTCTTCGACGCCACGCACTCCGTGCAGGTGCCCGGCGGTCAGGGGATGAGTTCGGGGGGCGAGCGGCAGTACGTGCCGGCGCTGGTCCGCGCGGCGGTCGCTGCCGGGGTGGACGGCCTTTTCGTAGAGGCCCATCAGAATCCCGACGCGGCCCTCTCCGACGGCCCGAACATGCTCAGGATCGAAGATCTGCCGCCGCTGATCAGAGTCGCGAAGAAGATCGCCGAGGCCGTGCGGGAGGCGGTCGAGGCGGAGACGCTGGAGACGAGGTTTATCTCCCGGCATCAGACCGGCGCGGCCAGGATCGCGGGGGGCGTGCCGGGGGAATCTCCGGACGAATAGTCCGCGGACCGGCCTGCGCCGATCCCGGAGGATGCATCCCGTGCCTGCTCCGGCTTCATTCGAAGAGGCGGTCGAGTACCTGAACGGGTTCGTCAATTACGAGCGCATCCCGGCCGCCGCGGGACCGGACGACAGGCGGTTCGGCGTCGCGCGCATCGAGGAACTCGCGGAAAGGCTCGGCCGCCCCGACAGGCGCCTCCGCTGCATACATGTCGCCGGCACCAAGGGCAAGGGATCCACATGCGCCTTCGCCGCCGCGATCCTGCAGGCCGCTGGCATCAGGACGGGCCTCTACACCTCGCCGCACCTGGTGGACATGCGCGAGCGCATCCGGGTCGGCGACGGGATGATCCCGAAGGACGCCTTCACGCGCGCGATACAGGCCATGTATCCGCACCTGGAGGAGATGCGCCGCCGCGAAAACTCCCGCAGACCCACATACTTCGAGATCTTCACCCACGCGGCGTTCATGCACTTCGCGGAAGCCGGAGTCGGGGCGGCGGTCATCGAGGTCGGCATGGGCGGAAGGCTCGATGCCACCAACATAATATCGCCGACGGTCTGCGCCATCGTCAACATAAGCCTCGATCACGTCGAGATACTCGGCCATACGCTCGCCATGATCGCCGGAGAAAAGGCCGGCATACTGAAGCCGGGCGTGCCGTGCGTAGTCAGCGAGCAGGAACCGGAGGCGATGGCTGCCATCGAAGAAGCTGCCGCGCGGACAGGATCGCCGCTGGAACGCGTCGGGCGGGAAATCCGCTTCGAGGCCGACGCGGCCGGGCGCCTGTCGGTGCGCACGCCGCGCGGGCAGTACGAAGGGATCGAACCGGGTCTGGCCGGAGCGCATCAGCGGAGCAACTTCGCCGTGGCGCTGCGCTGCTGCGAGATATTCGCGGAGCGCCACGGGCTGGCGCTGCCGGCGGAGGCCGTCGTTCGCGGGGCGCGGGAGGTCCGCTGGCCGGGGAGGCTTCAGCGTATAAGCCTGGACGATACCGGCCGCGCCATGCTCCTGGACGGCGCGCACAACGTGCGCTCGGCGGAGGTTCTGGCCGACGCCCTTCCGGCGTACGCGCCGAGGGAAAAGCGGGTCCTGCTGTTCGGCTGCGCGAAGGACAAGGATGCGCGCGGCATGTTGCGCGTCCTGGCCCCGCATTTCCCGCGGGCGGTTTTCGCCTCGGCCGGCAACCCGCGCTCGACGCCGCCCCGGTCCCTGCTCGATATCTGGATCGGGGAACACGGCGGCGGCGATGCCGGTGCGGTCGAGGATTCAGACCTCGCCTGCCGGACCGCGGCCCTCCTGATCCCTCCCGGCGGCCTGCTGGTCGTTACCGGCTCCCTCTACCTTGTCGGCGCCGTCCTTGCCGCCTGCGGCGGCGGCCCCGACGCATCCGCCTGGTTCGCCGGCCTGCGCGGAGGAAGCCGGGCGTTGCGGACAGGCTGATGCCGGCAGGACCGGCGCCTTGCCGATCCGTCCGGCGCGGGCTCCGCCCCTACGCCACCGGGGCCCCCCCCTGATCCCCCGCGAACCGGCGCGGCGTATCGGAAGCCTCGTAACGTTCGGTCCGGCCACCAGAC
>JAOACM010000481.1 GCA_026417845.1 Planctomycetota bacterium
ATGCTACCCTCCTACGGATCTCCGGGCAACCGGCTTCAAGGGACGTACGCTACCGCGCCGCCGCCCCGCCGCCTGCCGCCCGCCCCGCGCGCGGCGCGGGACGCCCGGCCCGGTGCGGCCACTCTGCCCCGGTGCGACCGTTTCAGCCCCTCCGCACCTGCCCTGGGCGCATCGTCCTCAACCGCGCGGCATGGGAGATGGTCACCGTCGAGCGGTTACTGCTCTCCCGGTCAATCCCTGACTCGCAGGCTATCCGCCGCTCAGACCACCCCCGCAAGTGCAGGAGCAGGATCGCTTCGACCTGCGCTATCTTCAGATGATTCGCCATCGCGGTACCTCCTCCAGAAAACTGGAGGATCATACCAACAGACGAACGCCCCCTGTATGGCTGGGGTTGAGTGACCCCTGACAGTGCGGGTGCTGCCATATGTCGCGGCAAAGGTGCCGCACTAATGTCACGCGCCCTGTCGCGAGGCATAACAGAAGGCCACCCAACCCGTTGCGCTCAAGGAAACGCTTTTGGCACTACGCCCATACCTAACTTCGCAAACCATTGCGAATCAAGGAGTTGCAAAAGTCGAGTGTCGAAGATGGGCTGGAGCTGCAACTTCGTATGCCTTGCACCAGTTTATCGTCACAACATATTTCGCCTAAAATAGTTACGAACTTTATTTGTGGGGGCAGACAGGCCCTCGCCGCCCAACCGATGCATCTGTCGAGACTTAATTGAAGTTTCTACAATAAGTTACATATCTATAAGCCTGTCCAAGGCATTATAAGGGGAAGACAGATGCCGACGCCCGAATCGTTACGTTCATTCGTCACAAAAAATTCCCGCTTGGGACTTGACGGCACCTCTGGATTATGTTATTATAAGACAGAATCGAACATGATCGCACAAAAGTTGCGGCTGTGTGGGGCGGGGGAAGAGCAAGAGCAAAGGAGTGAAGCGGGTGGGTGGGAGAGAGATAAGGCTGGGCCGGCTGTTCGGCGAATCGGGACGGGCCGTCGTAATTGCGGTGGATCACGGGTTCTTCGACGGGCCGATTGAAGGCATGGAGAACCTTACGGATGTGCTGGCGCGCCGGGTGGATTCGTGCGTGGACGCCGTCCTGCTTTCGCCCGGGATGCTCGGCCGCTGCCCGGCACCGTTTTCGCGGCGTGGCGGTCCGATGGCGATAGTGCGGCTGAACTGGGCGACGCATTACTGTTTCGGATGGGATTACCGCGAGGCTGAGACGGAGGAGGCATTTACGGCTGAGGAGGCCGTGGCGTTGGGGGCCGACGCGGCGCTGATATCGCTGACCCTCCGCACCGGCAGCGAGCCGCGCGACGCGCGCAACGTGGCCGTATTCCGGAGGCTGGCGAGGGGGGCGGAAAGGCTGGGGCTGCCGGTGGTCGGCGAATATTTCCCCAGGCGGCCGAACGACCTGTCGCCCAGGGAACTGCATGAAGAGGTAAAGACCGGCTGCCGCGTACTGGCCGAGCTCGGGGCTGACCTGATAAAGACGTACCACACGGCGGCATTCCGGGAGGTAGTCGAGGGCTGCCCCGTACCGATCCTGTGTCTTGGCGCCGAAAAGACGCCGAAGCAGCTCGATGCGCTGCGAATGGCCGCGCGGCAGATGGCGGACGGGGCTAGGGGGGTCGTTTTCGGGAGGAACGCGATTCAGCGGCCGGATCCGCCGCGGTTTCAGCGTGCGCTTGCGGACGTGGTGCGCGGCGAATCGCCGGAGAAGGCCGCCGCGAAGCATGGGTTGCGGGACTGAGATTCGACCGGTTTGTCGCCGGCAGGCGCAGGAAGCGGTTTGCGCCGGAGATTGGAAGCAGGTCTGCGCGCCGGAGCCCGGGAGCGGCGGGATCGCAGACTATCGGCGGGCAGTCTGACGGCAGTCGTCTGCCGCATTAAGGCGGCGGCTGCGTTGTGGTGGTCCATCCGGACGGGACAGGAGCAGGCATCGCCGCAGGCAGAGCCGTTCTGAACGCTGCCTCCGATATATGGGCGCAGGCGATTACTGCCGGCGCATTCCATCAGGGCCGGATAACGGGGGGAACGCGGCTCGTGGATTTCCTGGTCGGTCTGGACGCCGGCACGTCTTCGCTTAAGGCGCTGGCGCTTTCCGCTGACGGCCGGACGCTTATCGGTCCGGTGCGCCGGGAGTATCCCCTGCGTACGGCGGAAGGCGGGATCGTCGAGCAGGATGCGGAAGACTGGTGGCGGGCGTTGTGCGGCGCGTGCCGCGAGCTTGCGGGGGAGGTCCGGCGGCTCGGAGGCAGGATAGCCGGTGCCGCGCTCAGTTCTCAGGGCGGGCCGCTTGTCTGCTGCGATGCCGGCGGGAAACCGCTGGCGCCTGCCATATCGTGGATGGATACAAGGGCCGGGGCGGAGGCGGCGCGGATAGCGGCGCGGCTGCCAGGGGGCGGGTTCGAACGGATATGCGGCTGGCCGCTGGAGGCGTGGGGATTTCCAGCCAAGGCTTTGTGGATCAGGGAGAACGATCCCGGGCTGTGGCGGAAGACCGGGCGGCTGCTGAGCACCGCCGATTACCTCGCCTTTCGCCTGACCGGAAATTTCGGGATATCGCCTTCGGACGCCGCGATGATGCTGCTGCTGGACGTCGGGAGCGGCGACTGGAGCGCTGCGCTTCTGGATGCGGCCCGGCTTGATCGGGCGGCGCTCAGCCCCGTGGTCGAATCCGGAACGGCAATGGGCCGTGTATCCGAAGCGGCGGCGGAGGAAACCGGACTGGAGACCGGGACGGTCATAGGCGCTGGCGCGCACGACCAGTATGCCGCGGCGCTGGGCTGCGGGGCTGCCGGCGAAGGCGAGGCGATGCTCTCGTGCGGAACGGCCTGGGTGCTGCTTCCGGCCTCCGGGACCTTCCGCCAGGCCGCCGGCAGCGGATTCCACCCCGGCAGGCACGTGCTGCCCGAACTTTACGGATACCTGCATTCGTGCGGGGGGATCGGGGCGGTCTGGGAGCGGCGCGTCCGTGAAAGCTTCGACGGCGGGGCCCCGGACTGGGAGGCGGTGGAACGCGAGGTCTCTGCCGCGGCGCCCGGTTCCGGAGGCGTCGAGGTTCTGGTCGCGCGCCGGGCCCGGGCCGGACCGTCCGGGAAGGGAGCGCGACCGGGCGCGCCGCCGCTCCGGCCAGCGGCCGCTGAATCCGCCGCCGGACCGACCGGGCGCAACAGAGGACCGGCGCTGAGGGCGGCGATGGAGTCGGCTGCGTTCGCCATCCGCCGGGCGATCGGGCGGCTGCCGGAGCTGGGACTGGAGGTCCGTTCGCTCCGGATGATCGGCGGGGCAGCCAAGAGCCGCTGCTGGCCAAAGATAGTCGCCGACGCGACGCGCAGGCCCGTATG
>JAOACM010000482.1 GCA_026417845.1 Planctomycetota bacterium
CAACCTGCACGGGCTGTGGAAGGCGTAGGCTTACGTCCCTGGATACCGGGAGGCGTAATTGTTTGCCGGGGTCAGGCCGGAGGAGGCTATTCGCAGCGGTGCGCTCGAGCGGGGCAGCAATAGCGCTACCACAGCATATGCCCGGCGCCCCTGTGCCCCACAAATACGGGGCGGCAAGCAACTACCCGGCCGCATATCAGCCGCCATCTCCGCCGCCCGGCCGCCCGTCTCCTTCAGCCCCATATGTATCCGCCATGGCGCGCTCTCTCGCGGGCGGAGTGCGGCCGGTCAGGCATAATCGCGCCAGCAGGAAAAGCATCGGGGCGCCGACGGCCAGTATCCCGGCCGTCAGGACCGGGTCCGGCGCGCTCGATGCGGCGTATCCCAGCAGGGCCGCGCCGCAGGCCATCGCCACCACCCGCGAGGCCAGGGCCGCCGGTGATCTGCCTCCCCTGGCGCGAACCGGCCCGGCATCCGGCGCGTCTTCCGGCTCCGGGAGTTCCCTTGCCTCTCCGGCCCCTGCCGCGCCGGAGCGCCGCTCGGACTCCATGAACTCCCGCAGGATGTCGCGGGCCTCGCCGGTCTGTTCCACGGAAACGTACACCGCCGGCAGCACCCCCGGCGACACATCGCTCCCCCCTACCACCACGGCCGGAACGCCGCGCGCCCTCAGGTGCTCCGCGACCCTGGAGGCCTCGGCGGCCGATATCCCCTGGAAGATCATTGCCTTGTCGCCTGACGGCGCGTCGGGCGGGGGCGCGCCCCGGCGGGCGGCAGCGAGCCTCTCAGCCCGGATGATCTCCTCGATCTGGCACTGATCCAGCGCCATGAAAACCGTCTCCGCCATCGCCCGCCGCATCCGCTCCCGCTCCTCTATCGAAAGCGATTCGACGAGCGCCCTGGCGCGGGCAACGTCCCCCCGACGGGTCAGAATTGAGGTCTGGGAGCCGGACGATACGAACGTGCTGCTCGCCTGCCGCCTCTCCGCCGAGGCGGGGATCCCCTTGTCGCGCAGAAAGACCACCAGCGCGCGCGCCTCGATCTCGTCGCACGCCACGCAGGCCACCACGAATTCGTCGCTTTCCCCGGAACTCATACGGCGCGGCCCGTCAGACCGCCTCTCCCCTCGTATACAGCCGTGTCGCGCGAACTATCACCCGGGCCCGCGGCGGCGGAATCCCGCCGGGGAGCCGCCGCGCGCGGGCGCGCCTTTTCGCTACGGCTGCTCACGCCACGCTCATATGCATACCGGATATTAGTCCTTACGGTCGCGGGCACGCAAGGCCCTTGCGCCCGAATTCCGGGAGCAGGACGCATAGCCGTATCGCGGTATTCTCGCGCCGGCGGAGGCGACACCCGACCTGAAGCGTCGGGCGCGCATAGCGTCCCTGCCTGCCGGCCGGGCGGCAGGCGGGACGCGACCCGGACGCTGCCGGGCGGCTCGCGGCGGCCGGGATCGCCCTCCGCGCGCGTCACCGGTTGTTCATGATCCGCTTTTGTGGGACAGGACCTGGCGGAGGCGCGACCGTTCCGGCCTCCTGCCGGACCGGGTAACGCGATTCGATCGCGCGCCCCCGGCGCCCCCGAAACATATCCGCGCCTTTGAATGGGGACCTTCGCGGGATATATTTCCCTGCAGGCCGCCGGATCGGCGGGGCCCGCGGACGGGAGACCTTTGGTCGTTCGAAGAGGAGGTTCCGCTACGGGAGATGATCGCAAGAATCGCGGCGATGCCGGCAGCGGGGCCTACGAGGACCGGCCGAACGGGGCCTTGCCGCTGCTGCTGAGATACGCACACATCGGCCTGGAGTGGGCCGTGACGGTGGCCGTCTTCGCAGGGATTGGTTTCTGGCTGGATGGGCGGTGGGGCGTGTTCCCGTGGCTTACGATCTGCGGGGCCGCCATCGGGATAGGGACGGGATCGTACCGTTTTCTGAAGAGCGCGTATCGTGGCGAGTCATGAGGCGGAGAATCGGCGGTTTGCGTCAGCATGGCGGTTGCCGCTGCTCGTTCTTCTCGCGGCGATTCCCGCCTGGTGGGTGACGGCGCGGGTCTGCGGGGCGGCGCCCGGCGTCAGGGACGGGGTGGCTGCCGGCGCTGCCGCGGCCGCGGTCCTCGCGCTCGGGGGCCTTGCGGCGGGGGCATGGGCCAGGAATCTCGGTCCCCGCCGCTTTCTCGCCGTGCTGGTCGGCGGGATGCTGGCGCGCCTGGCGCTGCTGCTCCTCGTGGCCGCCGCTGTCCTCAGCCAGAACCGCCTGGATCCGGCGGCCGCCCTGCTGACGATGGGCGCGGTTTACTGCGGACTGCTGACTCTCGAAGCCCTGGCGCTTCGCTCCGGTCCGGATGGCCCGCGCGGCTCCGACGGGTCGTCCAACTTTGACGGACCGCGTACCCCCGACGGTCTGCGCGGCGGGGGCGGATGCAGCTGACCGGGCGGAGGCGCCGTGCGGCCGGGAGCCGTGGTCGCGCGGCGGATCCGCCCTGCGCCTGACCGGGCAACCGGGGCCGGATGCCGGCCGAATCACCATCTCTCCCAGCGGACTATCTTGTCAAGCTGGAGCCGTTTTTTGGCGACAGGCGACGGATCGGCCGGGTATCCGATCGGCAGCAGCTGGACCACGCGGATCGCATCGGGGATGCCAAGCAGTTTTTTTACCTCCTTTTCGTCGAATGCGCCGATCCAGCAGGTACCCAGCCCAAGCTCCACGGCGGCCAGCGTTATATGGTCTATCGCGATGGCGACATCTATCGGGTAGCAGAGCTGGCCGCATGACATGACGTGGTTGTCCGGCTCGGCGCAGCAGGCCAGCACGACCGGCGCCTGCCCGACGAACGCCTGGTTCCTGGCAGCGACCGCCAGCGCCTTCCGCTTCTCGGGATCGGTGACCACTACGAACCGCCACTCCTGCCTGTTGCTGGCCGAAGGGGCCAGCCTGGCCGCCTCCAGGAGCTTCTCGATCTTCTCCCTCTCCACCGGCCTGTCCTTGAAGCTCCTCACGCTCTTCCGCGTCCTTATCGCCTCGAACACATCCATGGCTTTCCCTCCTCCTTCTTCCGCGCATGAGCCTGCGGATGCGTGACCGGATTGTGGTACACCTGCGGCGGCATATGGATAGCGCCAGGCTTCCAGAATCCGGCGCGAACCGCGTCCCTGCCTCTCCTCTCCCTGCCAACAGGCAGGAAAGTATGGGCGGGATGGATTCAGGATGCTACCGCAGGCCGCATAGCGGTTATCAGGCCCTCATTTTACTGAAGCTGGCCGGATACCACAACTTGGGTTTCGCATCCCCGCGCCGCCGCGCTGCTTGCGATGTCCCTGGATTGGAGGGAGATTTGCATGGGGCGACGAGAGGTCTTTC
>JAOACM010000483.1 GCA_026417845.1 Planctomycetota bacterium
GGAGAAGGGAGCAGTCGAGGGGAAGGATATCGCGAGACACAACTGAAGGTCGCCTCGGTCTACCGCGTTCAAGGTAACGCTTTTGGCACTACGCCCACGCCAAACTTAGCAACCAATTGCAAATCAAGGACTTACAAAAGCCGGGTGTCGAAGATGGGTCTGGTGTTTCTCCTCCCCGTTGACATGCCCATCTCCCGTTCCGTATCATGCTCCAATGCACCGGGTGGCGCGCACTGCGGCGCGGCGGCCGGGAAGGGCGGGGACGCGGAGGGCGACGGCGATGCCGGGGAGGCGGGAGAGGAGGAAGCGGCGGGGGCGGCCGGGGCCGCCGGCGGCTGACGGCCCGCCGATCATCTGCCTGCTCACCCTGGGGTGCGCCAAGAACGAAGTGGACTCGGAGCGGCTTCTTGGGCTGCTGGCCGAATCCGGCCTGGCCGTTTCGTTCGATCCGTCCGACTCCGACGTCATACTGGTTAATACCTGCGGATTCATATCTGAGGCGCGTGCCGAGACGGCGGAGTTTCTCGGGCGGCTGCGGCGCCTGCGCGAGGAAGGTCGCATCAGGGCCAAGGCCATCCTGGCGATCGGCTGCATGGCCAGGCGCGCCGCCATCCACCCGGAACTCGCGCCCGCCGTCTCCGGCGCCGATATGACGGTATCGTTCGAGGATTACGGCAGGCTGCCGGAGATCGTCCGGGCGGCGGCGAAGGGGAAGGCACCGGCGGCCGTCCGGCCGGCGGCGCCGGCTTCTCCGTGGGCGGAGGAACGCGCCGGGCCGGGGCGGCGGATGGGCGCGGCCGGTGCTCCGGCGGCGGGATCCCATCCGGGGACTCCGGCGGCCGGGACGGAGACGGACCGGCCGGGAGGCGGAAAGTCCGGCGGCGGATGGGCCCGACCGGGGGATCCGGCGGGCCGGATGCAGCCTGAGCCCGGCAGCGCCGCTCCCCCCTGTGCCGATCCCTTCGAGGACGCGCCGCGGCTGAGGCCCGGCCGCCGCCCGCACGCCTTCCTGAAGATATCCGAGGGATGCGACAACCGCTGCGCGTATTGCGCCATCGGCATAATCCGCGGCCCGCACAGATCGGCGGCCATCGGAAAGCTGCTTGCCGAAGCGCGCGGACTGGCGGAGACCGGCTGCCGGGAGTTGTGCGTGGTCGCGCAGGATACCACGCGCTACGGGCTGGACCTGTACGGTTCGCCCCGCCTGCCGGACCTGCTGCGGGAGCTTGCGCGGATTGACGGCATACGCTGGATAAGGCTCCTGTACGCCCACCCCGCCCGGCTGGACGAGACCGTCCTTCGGACGCTGGCATCCGATGGAAAGTTCTGCCCTTACATTGACGTGCCGCTCCAGCATGCCGACGATGATGTCCTGCGCGCGATGGGGCGCGGCATATCCCGCAGAGATATTGATGCGCTACTGGACAGGATACGCCGGCTGCTGCCTGGAGCGGCGATCCGGACGACGTTCCTGGTCGGCCACCCTGGCGAGACGGAAGCGGCTTTCCGGCGCCTGCTGGAGTTCGTGCGCGAGGGGCACTTCGCGCATATGGGCGCATTCGCCTACTCGCCGGAACCGGGCACGCCTTCGGCATCCATGGAGCCGCCATGCGATGCCGCCGAGGCCGCCTGTCGGCGCGACGAGCTGATGCGCGCGCAGAGGGGAGTCTCGGCCCGCTGGTGCGCCTCGTTCGTCGGAGAGGAATTCGACGCGCTCGTGGATGCTCCGGCAGGGGCATCCTCCATGGAGGGGCCGCCGCCGCCCGATGCCAGGTGGCAGGCACGGATAAACAGGCAGGCCCCGGATACGGACGGAGTCACATGGCTGGCTGGAGACGGCGGCATCCGATCCCTCGCCCCGGGCGACATAGTCCGCGTCAGAATTACCGGCGCCGGCGATTATGACTTGGAAGCGCGCCCCCTGGGGACTTCCCGCCCGAAATTTTAGAGCCTGTCAGCGTCGTTGCACGATTAAAGTCTCAAGTCCATGTGGAACAATACGTCAAGCGCAAATGCCTCCGCCGGAGCGATGCGCCGCAACACATTGTAAATCAAGGTTTTGCGATATTTATGCAACAAAGCCCATTCGAGAAGCGCTGAAGCTGCTGCCCGTATCTGCCGATATTCTTTGTGGGAGGCAGTTTTCGCGAGGAGGCAGGAAGGTGAAACCGAAACTTCCGGAGGTCGCCCTAGGTTCCGATGTGGAGGCGTTTCTGCAATATATTGCGGTGGAGCGCGGATTCAGCGCGAACACGGTGGAGGCGTATTCGAGGGACCTGGCGCGGCTGGGAAGCTTCATGAGGTTGCGAGGGATCGGCGACGCCGCGGATCTGACCGCCTCCGATCTGGGCGGATTCGTGGCCTGGCTGGTCGGTCCGGAGAATGGGCTTTCTTCCGTATCGGCGGCGCGGTCGCTCGCCGCCGCGCGCTCGTACCTGAAATTTCTCCAGACCGAGGGCCACATAAGGGACAATCCGGGTAGGCTGGCGCGCGCGCCGAAGCTCTGGAAGCTGGTCCCGAAGGCGCTGGACAGGACCGACGCCGAATCTCTGGTCACGGCTCCGGCCGGTTCCGCGAGCGCGGGCGGATCCGGGGCCGGCAGGCGGAAACTGACCCTGCGCGACAGCGCGATACTGGAAACGCTGTACGCCACTGGGGCGCGGGTGAGCGAGCTGTGCGACCTTCGGACGCGCGATGTCAATCTGGATGCCGGAGTGGCGAGGCTGTTCGGGAAGGGGCGCAAGGAACGTCTGGTGCCGATAGGGAGAAAGGCGAAAGAGGCGATAGCCGCCTATCTGGAGAAGGAGCGGCCGCGCTCCGCCGCTGGTGGGGATGCCGGGTTCCTCTTTCTGTCGCGGAGCGGCAGGCGGATCACCCGGCAGGCCGTCTGGGCCCTGGTCAAGCGCTACGGCCGCATGGCTGGAATCCCTCCGGCCGCCTCGCCCCATACGCTCAGGCATTCGTTCGCCACGCATCTGCTGGAAGGGGGAGCGAACCTGAGGGCAGTGCAGGAGCTGCTCGGTCATGCGGACATCTCAACGACCGAAATATATACGCACGTTGACAGCTCCCGTCTGCGAACCATCATAGCCAGATACCATCCGCGCGGACAGGCGCGGGGCGGCCCTGGAACCTGAAGGCGGGAGTCGCGGCGCGGCAGGAGCCCGTCCCTGGACATCCGGCGCGTAGCCTGGAGCCTCCCATGAAACGAGCCGCGTCAAGGCCGGATGCCGTTTTCCTCAGGGCTTGACCAACCTCCCATTCGCGCTGGCGCCTATGCGCCGCACACTAAGCTGGTCCTGTCAAGCAGGGATGCCCATTCTGTCCATGGGCCTCGAAGGCC
>JAOACM010000484.1:0-3003 GCA_026417845.1 Planctomycetota bacterium
ATGTGTATAAGAGACAGGTGTCAGGGTGACCAGCTGGTCCTGCCGATCGGGGTCAAACAGCTTCCTGAAGGCTGCCCTCGTCTTGCGAACGAACTCCTCCTCCATCCGGTCCAGCTCTTCCTTAGAGATCGCCATTGCCATGCCCTCCTCTAAAAAGGCCCTTTGGAAAACCCTTTTGAAAAGAGCATCGGCATCCGCGCGGAAAAACTTTATGCATTTACGGCCATGCACCCCAGATGGCAGTACCGGCGCAAATGCGCTTGCAAGCGGGCCGCGAGCGGGTAACTAGTTGCCGGGTCCGGCCAGCCGCCGGGTCCGGCCGCGCCCTGCGGGAAGGTCCGTGAAACCAGCGACCGCGGGAGGGGACGGGCTGACGAGGTCCGGCGGTTCGCGGTCGTCTATTGGGAAACCCGCGAACGCGCGGGGGCAGGTCTGGAGCCGCGGGATATTCGGGCGGCGATAAAAAGGGGAAAATGCACGGAGGCGGCATGAGCGTCGAGGAAAATGCGGCAGTCAGCGAGATCGAAGAGGTCCTGAGGAAGCAGGAGATAAGTCCCGATGACTACCTGCGCATCGCGGACCTTGCGCGGAAGTCCGCGCCGGAACGGCGGACGCTTCAGGCCAGGATGAGCGGTGCGCAGCCCGGCGTTTCGCGCGAGGAGGCGGCGTGCAGGGAAGCCGCGTATCACTGGATAGTGGGCCGCCCGGACAAAGTCGAGGAGACACTCAAGGGCGTCAACACGCCCGCGGCGTCGTTCCTGAGGGGGGTGGCGGCTATGGATCGCGGACAGTTCGAGGAAGCCGTGCCGCTGCTCAAGGCCGCCGCCGAAAAGTTCCCGGACGCCGCGGGGCCGGCCGCCGAATACGCCCGCGCCCTGTGCGGTACCGGGAGAGTTTCGGAGGGGATGGAGGTCATCGGGAAGCTCGAAGCCTCCGGCAAATCATCGCCACAGGTCCTTTACTGCAAGGCATTCTGCCTGGAACACATGGGGGATATCGAGGGCGCCTGTTCGCTTTACGAGCGGGCGCTGGAAGCAAGCCCCGGCTACGCCCCGGCCGTCTTCAGACTCGCCTACCATATGGACCTGCGCGGCGAGGACGGGAAGGCGGTGGCGCTGTACAAGACCATAGCCTGCGAGGGGAGCCTGTTCGCCCGCGCCATGTGCAATCTGGGTCTCCTCTACGAGGACGCGGACAATTACGATGAGGCCATAAAATGCTACCGCGAGGCCCTGAAGGCGGATCCGGGCAACGAACGCGCCGCCCTGTATCTGAAAAACGCCATCGAATCGCTCGACATGTACTATGACGAGACCGAGAGGAAGGAATCCGAGAGGATGGAGGCGATCCTGCGGATGCCGGTGTCGGACTTCGAGCTGTCGGTCCGGAGCCGCAACTGCCTGGCCAAGATGAACGTGCGCACGCTGGGCGACTTGGTGAAGAAGACCGAGAACGAGCTGCTATCGTATAAGAATTTCGGCGAGACTTCGCTGCGCGAGATCAAGAACCTGCTCGAATCCAAGGGGCTCCACCTCGGCATGGCCAGGCCTGACCAGGCGGTCCGGGCGCACGGCAGGCCGGGCCATGGCGAGGGAACCGATGCGATACTGGCCAAGCCGATATCCGAGATCGAGCTGTCGGTGCGCAGCCGCAAATGCATGGCGAAGCTGAGCATCCAGACCCTCGGAGACCTGGTTCAGAAGACCGAGAAGGAGCTGCTGGCCGTCAAGAACTTCGGCCAGACGTCGCTTAATGAGGTCAAGCAGCGTCTGGCAGAGTTCGGCCTTTCGTTGAAGAGCGTCTGAGTTCCCGTCCCGGAGAAAAGCGGGCCGATGTTTTACTGCTTCAGGGGGCGCCTTGCGGCAAAGCCGTCGGGCTGCGCAGTGGTGGAAGCCGGCGGCGTGGGTTATCTGCTGAAAGTCTCCGCCTCCACTTACGAAAGACTGCCCCATGTCGGAGGGGAGGTCGAACTGTTCGCGCACCTCCACGTCACACAGGACTCCTTCTCGCTTTTTGGATTCGAGACCGAGGGCGAGCGCGACTTCTTCCTGAAGCTGATCGGCGTTTCGGGGGTCGGGCCGGGGATCGCGATGGCCCTGCTGTCCGGATGCGACTGGCGAAATGCGAGAGACGCAGTCCTGCGCGGCGACGTGGCGTTCCTCAAAAAGGTGAAGGGAATAGGCGACAAGACGGCCAAGCGGATAGTGCTGGAACTGAAGGGCGCCCTGGAGCCCGGCCCCGGCGGAGCCGCCGGTCTGGCTGCCCCCTTGCCTTCGGCGCTCGATGAGGATGGCGAGACGGCCGTCGCCGCCCTGCAGAAGCTCCAGCAGGTCGGCCGCGACGACGCCGTCGCCGCCGTCCTCCGCGCCCGCCGGGAGGCTCGCGGGCCGCTGACTGTCCAGCAGCTCATTGCTGCCGCCCTTCCCTATACTAGGTGAACGATAAACCGCCACGACCCCGATACGGAGTGGCGCCAGCCGCTCCAGGCGACGGGCTTCGAACCGGCGGAGGCGTCACTTCTTGTATACCTTCGAGTTGGCGATGCGGAGGAATTCGGTCCAGTTGCCCTCGGCGCCCTCGGGTTCTCTCTCGATCGCCGACTTTATACCCTGGATCTTCGCGTCCAGACACTCAATGTGATGCAGCGCTATCGCCTCGGCCGTCGCCGGCATCTTTATCGCCCCGAATTCGACGGTCCCATGGTGCGAGGCGATCATGTGGAGCAGATGCAGACGTACGGTCTCGGGAAAATCCTTCAGCGCTGAGAGACGGCGGTCTACGATTATCGCGCCGAGCAGTATGTGGCCGAGCAGCCCGCCGGCGTCGGTGTAGGGGAATCCCGCCGCGGCGCTTATTTCCTCCGTCTTGCCGATGTCGTGCAGCAGGGCGCCGGCGATCAGGATGTCCCGCCGCAGCGATTTCTGCTGCCGGCAGACGGCTTCCGCCGTCGCCGCCACGGACCTGTCTCTTATACACATCTCCGAGCCCACGAGACCAGATAGG
>JAOACM010000484.1:3009-3329 GCA_026417845.1 Planctomycetota bacterium
CAGCTGCCCGTCCCCGAAGACGGCCTCCAGCGCCCTCCGGATGTCGGCGTCCCCGACGCTTTTTATGACCTCGACCAGCTCCTTTTCCATCTCCTCGACGGAGCGGGCGGAGACCGGCATGAAGTCAGCCGGATTGCCCCCGCCCTCAGCCGCCTCCCGGAACTTCTCGATTTTTATTTGCCTCGTTCCCTGCCACTCCTCGATCCTTCCCCTGACCCTGACATACCCCCCTGTCCTGAACCGGGCGAACTCCTCCTCGCTGGAATCCCATTTCTTTGCTTCGAGCGTCCCCGTTCTATCAGCAAGCGTTGCGCTGATGT
>JAOACM010000048.1 GCA_026417845.1 Planctomycetota bacterium
GATGTCGAAGTCGAAGCCCGACCCGAAGATGTTTCGCCCCAGCAGACCGTATTCGCGCGCCTGCCGGATGGCCATAATCACGTGCTCGACGGCTATCGGATATTCGGCGCGGACATACACGAAACCGCGCGAGGCGCCTATGGCATAGGCCGCTATGAGCATCCCCTCGAGCACCTGGTGCGGAACGCCTTCGAGCAACGCGCGATCCATAAACGCCCCGGGGTCGCCCTCGTCCGCGTTGCAAACCAGATACTTCGGCTCGCCTGGCGCCTTACGACAGAATTCCCACTTGACGCCCGTCGGGAACCCCGCTCCGCCACGCCCACGGAGGCCTGATGCCTTGACCTCCTCTGCAACCTGTTCCGGCCTCATGGCCGTGATGGCTCTGGCAGCGGCCGAATAACATCCGCGGGCTATGGCATCCTCTATGCTGGTGGGATCAACACGTCCGCACGCGGCAAGCACCTCGCGCCTCTGGTCGCGGTAAAAAGGCGCCTCCGCCATCTTCGGCGCAGGCTTGCCGTCGCGTTTCTGGCATAACCTCTCGACCGGTTTGCCGCGGCGCAGGGTCGTGTCTATTATTTCGTCCGCGTCCGCGGGCGATACGCCTCCGTACAGATATTCCCAGGGCTCCACGAGGACGGCGGGGGCAAGCGAACACTGTCCGTGGCAGCCGACCCCTACAGCCGCGACTTCGCCGTCCATCCCGGCGGCGGCAAGCTTCTCACGGAACGCCGCCAGGACATCCAGCGCCCCCTTCGAGCGGCACCCCGTGATGCACACGAGCACCCGTGCTCGGAAGCGCTTCGCCGCTTCGATCTGCTCGAGGCGTATGCGCTCCAGATCTCCGGGCGCTCCAACGCGCGAACGAGCCATCCGAAAATTCCCCTCGCGATTCCCGGACTTCCGCCCCTGCCTCACGACAAGGCAGCAGGAAAAACCGCCGGCGGACCCTATCCATGCCCGGTTTCGATCCGTCCCGCGCGGCGGTCGCAACCGCGCCGTCAGCGCCGCGGGACCGGCGTTCAGCGATACTTATCGAGCGCTTCGCCTATCCGGGCCGGGGTCATTCCTCCGTAGTAATCGCTGTCAACCATCATAACCGGCGCCAGGAAACACGTGCCGAGGCATGCCACTGTCTCGAGCGTGAATCTCCCGTCGTCGCTCGTTTCGCCCTCTTCGACTTTCAGGTGGCGCATCAGCGCTTCGGCCAGCTCCTTGCTTCCCCGCACGTGGCAGGCCGTCCCGCGGCAGACCCGGATCGTATGGCGGCCGCTGGGCTTCAGGCGGAACTGCGCGTAGAACGTGGCCACCCCGAACACCCGGCTCGCCGGCAACCCCGTCCTGCGCGCCACCTCAAGCACCGCGTCCTTCGGAAGATATCCGTAGGCATCCTGCAGCTTCTGAAGCAGAGGTATGATCGAACCTTCGGAGACGGGCGAAAGTTCTTCGATGACTTTCAGCGCCGGTTCCAGCGGAACCGCCGGCGCCGAGGATACTCCGCCTGCAGACATGTCTCCCTCTCTTCCCGGATATGTGCCGGTACGGATTCCCGGCCGCCCCTCCGTCCTGCCGGAGCGGGATCTCCGGAGATTTATTCCGAATCGGCCCCTGTTGCGGTCCGGATGTCCGGCAGCCAGGCGAAACCCGCCGCTTCTACATGGCCGGGAAAAATCCGCCCCCCGGGACGGCGCGACGGAACAACCTCCCGGCCGCGTAATCCTACCGGTTTTCACGGCGCGGGCAAGAAAAACGCAACCGGCATAAGCCGGTTGCGATGTCTCCGAACAATAGGGAGATTTGCGCGGGGCGGTGAGGGTTCTTGCCCCAGCTCTTCAGAGAGAACACGCTCCCCGCCAGACAGCATTTTTCGCGATTTTTACCCCGGGCGCCATTCAGAGAGTGCCGGAGGCCGGTCTGCGCTTGCCCCTCCGCGCCCGCCGTCGCGTCCTCTCTGACAACCGCCCCTGCGAGCCAACAGCGCAACCGGCTCTGCCGCGGGCGGTTCATTTCGCGCCGCGCAGCGGTTCTATCTGTTCGATCTCCTCCTTCCGGAACCCCAGCATGTGCAGCTTTTCCCTGATGTAATAGATGTAGTTGTCGTAGGGCACGTCCTGCGGTATGCGATGGTCGCCGTGCGGGATGTAACCGCCTTCGGCGACGACCGGCTCGATCCTTTTCAGCTCTTTCAGAATTTCCTCCCTGCCCAGCACCAGGCGGTACTTTTCTATGCCGCCGCGCAGAAGAACCCGTCTGCCGAACATCTTCCTGAACTTGACCGGATCGCTGCCGGGATGTACTTCGAGCGGGAACATGCAGTTGATGCCGGCATCCAGCCAGATCGGAACCAGAGGCGTGATATCGCCGTCGCAATCGGTCCATATCACCGTGACGCCGTGCTGCCGCAGGAGGCCGGTCACGCGCATAATATGCGGCACGACCATTTCCTTGAACATCTTCGGGCTTATGATCGGTCCGCTCCGGAAGCAGATGTCCTCCCACCCGGCCGCGAAGTCAACCTCGATCTCCCGCAGCGCCGCCGAAAGCTCGTGGACGATAAGATCGGTGGTGGTGGCTATCATCTCCTCCAGAAGTTCGCGGTCGTCGTAGCACATCAACGCTATGTTCTCGAAGCCGACCCAGTTGCGGTGCCAGCCGAAGAACGATCCCATGTTTATCCCGACGGGCTTGTCGGAATTCCGCAATTTCTGCCCGATCTCGCGATAGTTCCACTTCCGGCGGCCGGGTGTATTCGGATCGAGGCGCTCCTTGAACCTTTTCCAGTCATCGCGGCCGGCGACCGGATACCTGATGTAATGCGGGATCGTCCTTATGCCGTCGGATTTCTCCTCCTGGACCGTCCCGTCCGGATGCCTGACGATCCGGCTGTGCTCCTTCTTCTCGATTACCTCGACCTTGCCTTCGAACGGAGGGAATATCCCGATGTTGACCGGCACATGCTCAACCGGATCCACGCCAAAATACGCCTCGGTCCTGTCATGGTTGTCCCTGCCCCTCGGCAGCCCCTCGCCCCACCATCGCTGCAGCGTTTCGTCGAGGTAGCCGAATTCCCAGTGGACGCCCCTGTCAACGGTCTGGAAGTGCATGAGGCGCCTGAAGCGCTCCCTGTGAGTCATGCGCCCGAGTTCCGGGCAGATCACGCTGTTTTCCGCGGTCATTTCCTCTCCTCGTCCATGTCCAGGACGATGTCTTCCTCTCCCCCTCCCTCTCCCGTTCCCGCGGCGGCCGCCCTCGCGGCTTCTTCCGCCGCGCGCCTGGCCGCTTCTTCCTCCGCGGCTCTCCTGGCGGCCTCTTCCGCCGCGCGCCTGGCGGCTTCCTCTGCGGCGGCGCGCGCCGCCGCGGCGGCTGCTTCCTCGTCCTTCCGCTTCTTCCAGCGGTAGAGCAGGTAAGCCAGGAGGGCAAGGAGCAGGAGCAGGATGACGGCGGCTATCACCAGGTAGATAAGCGGTACCTTCGGCGCGACGCGCGCCTCCAAGGGACGGCTCATATCAAGGATCACCCGGGAGCCTGGCTTCAGGTTGACGATCTTTAACGAAAACGGGATAACGGTCTCGGAAAACAGCGCCTGTTCCCCGGCAAAAGACAGGACGGCCGCGGGATTCGACTTGACGCGATCCAGCGTAACGGGCGACTCGCCCTCCTGGCCCGCGAACGATACTTTTATGCGCGGATCCGATGGTTCCAGCCGGATGCCGATCCGCGGGGCCTCCTTAGTCCAGAACGCCGCGCCGACCCCGTTGACGTCCTTCAGTTCGAATCTGAGTTCGGTCCGGGAGCCGGGCGCCAGCGCGATACCGGCCGCCTTGCGAGCGGGCAGGCCCGGCGCCGGATCGAGTTCGAATCTGGTATCCACGTTCGCGGCATGAGAGTATCCGGCTGAAACCAGCGCCGCGACGGCCGGAAGTACCGCAAGTGCCGCCGGCGCCCCCATCGTCCTCCGCGTCTCTGTTCGTCTGATCATCCCATGCTCCGGAAAAAAGCAGCGCGCGCCTCCAGACCCCGCGGCCTTCTCTCCCGCTCCGCCGGCCCGGGCCGCCCGGGGCGCCACGCCGGACCCCCAGGTGCGCTTCCGTTTTCGCGCTCCGCCGCAGCGCCTGTTTCTTCCTGTCTTCCCGGCTCTATCTCACTGGCGAGCCGGGGAAGCTGGAAAATTCCCTTCCCTGTTCCATGACCGGGAGCGTCACGGTTCGAGCGGCTCGATCGAGACTTCCGGCTGCAGATCGAGCTGCTTGTCCAGGTAATCCTGCGAAACCTCCTGAACCAGCGTCAGCGTCCCCCTGCCGTCGGCGCCGATGCCGAGTTCCTCCCGGGTCAGACGGAGCTCCGCACGGGAAGGTTCGGCACCGTCATGATTCTCGACGGCCCTGCCGACCACCCTGTCCCCGGCCTTCAGCCATGCGTTCGAATGGGGCGGGACGGAGAGTACCGCCTTTACACCTTTTTCCTCCGCATCCAGCGAAATCGAAACGACAGCCACGTCCTCCGGCATGAACGCCCTTATCCGCGCGGAGTCGTTCACCGCCTTCCGGGGCAGTACGCGGTGATACGTCCTGACCGCCGGCAGCCACGCGGAGGCCTCGACTTTGCCCTCTTCCGTAGCGACCGAGAATTTCAGCTCCGTCGGCCCTTCCGACCGTCCGGCGCGGCTCCCGCCTGATATGACAAGGTCCACAGTCCTGGCGCCGGAAGCATCGAGTTTCCAGTCGGCCGACTCGGCGGCGACGGTCGCGATCCCATCGCCGACGGCAATTTTCGGCGCCCCGGCGAACGGATGCGCTACATCGCGGCCGGCGGCGGCCTTCCCGGCATCCAACGTCAGGCGCACCTTCCGCCTGCCGCCGACAGGCACCTTCAACTCGGATTCCCTGTCGAGCGGCCGCCCCCTTTCGTCCAGTATCTTCGCGGCCAGCTTCGGGATCGGAGCGTACGCAATTTTCGCTTCGAGCGCATCGGAAACGCCGCCCTTTCTCTCGACCAGGACGCCCTCACGCGGTTCGATCGGGCATTCCAGCCGGATTTCGCCCGCCCCCGACAGGTTCGGCGGAAGCACCAGCGCGATCTTCGTCGGGCCCGTGACCTTCCAGGGCTCGCCCGGCGGAATCACTCTTCCGCCTATCGCCAGCGCGGTTCCCTCCGGCGCCGACCCGGCGATCCGCACGCGCACCGTCCGGTCCTCCATCCCTGATTTCGGAACGATGGAAAGGACCTCGAAGCTCCCTGTCTCTCCGGGGTTGTAGGAAATCTTCGAGGCGAGCTGTTCAACGAGAACGCCGGCGACTTTTATCCCGATATCGCCGGTCAGCCTGACCCATTCTCTGTCCGGCGATGTCATGCGCAGCAGGACCGCGCCCTTCGCCTCGATCCCGCCGGTCCCCAACACGGCCAGCTTGAAGCCACCCGACCCGGCGTCGGCGCCGAATGTTTTGCCCAGCGTAAATGTCGCGCCGGGATCGAGATCCTGCCCGCCCGGAGCGATGAGCCGGACCTTGAGCGGAAGCCCTTCCGGCCCGGCCAGCTTCAGCTCTTCGTCTCCGGCCTCGGCATTCCACCTCAGTTCAACATCCGCGGACCGCTCCACCCCCGCATCCATCGCCGCAAACGTCCCGCCGAACGAACCGCCGGCCGGCCTGACTACCTCGATGACCTTCCGCGCCTTCGCCCCGACGCGCGCGTCCACCCGCGCCAGGACTCTGTCTCCGGAGAGAAGCCTCAGCAGCGTTACATCGGCCGGCGCGCGCCCCTTCGGGCACAAAACCTTCGCCTTTATTTCCCCCTCCGCGGCCCCGGCGCCGAAGATATCCTTAAGCCTGAACGGCTTGCCCGTTTCCATCACGGCTCCGCCGGGAAACTCGAAGGAGCACGAAACGCCGGGCTCTTCCGATCCGCGGGGAATGATCTCGACCGCAGCCGCCTCGGCGTTCCACTTCAGCCGGATAATCTCCTCCCTCGCTTCCCCGGAGACCATGTCCGCGAACCGCTCGCGGAAATTTCCGCCCTCCGGACGGACGATCAGTACCGCCGGCTCTGTTTTCAGGACTATCGGATCGGAATACTTGCGCGTCGTGTTGTTCCAGACCTGCCTGTTCCCCTGCGCCTTGCAGCCGGCCACTTCGGCCCCGATACGGAAGCTGGTGCAGTCCGCCGGCAGCGCCGACCTCGGCACCGCGATCTCGAATTCCTCCGAGACCGCCCCTTTCCCGGCCTGAAATCGCACCGTAATTTCCTTCCCCGCTGCTGACGCCGGATCGGTGAACAGCCTCACGGTTACCTCGCGCACGTCGCTCCCGGCAACTGCGATCCTGCCCTTCAGCTTTATAGTGTCCCCGGCGAGAGCGGCCGGGCCGGGAGGATCGAGGGCGAGGTTCAGCGAATCGAGCTTCGCGGCGGTCTGGGGGTCCACCACCTGGAAGGAACCGGTGTTGAAGGATATCCTGCTCCAGGTCAGTATCGTCAGCGAGGATGGCACGATTCCTCGCGTAAACTCCTTGTGGCGTTCCTCGAAGGCCTTTATCGCGTCCTCGACCAGCTGCTTCGGCGTCCTGCCGCCCCGCGCGACCGTCTGATCGCCGTCCGTTACGACTATCACCTGGAGGAAAGCTGGAGCCTTTTTCTCCTTTTCGGCCGCCAGCCACTCGCTGGCTTTGTCTATGGCCGCCGCTATGTCGGTCCTGCCGGAAGGCGGGTATTTCGACTTCAGGAGTTCGATGCCCTTCATCATCCGGTCATAGTCGCCATGCACGATTTCCGGCCCAAAGGCCCTCTGATTGAAGGGGATCACGATCAGTTTCAGGTTTTCAGTAGTCCCTTTTTCGATGAGGAACTCCTTTACCTTCTTTTCGATCTCCATCCACATTATATCTATTTTGTGCTTCCCCCCGACCTCTTCCTCCATGGAACTTGAACGGTCGAGGACGATCAGCAGGACCGTCTCTCCGCCTCCTGCTTCCTGGGCCATCGCGTCCGCAGAAAACAGTTCGCCGGCCGCGGCGGCCAGAAGCAGCGCGACGATCGCCGCCGCCGACGGCAACCCCCGCGATCCCGATCTGGCCCGCGACCCCAGAAACCGGACCGTCGAAAGGAGCAAGATGTTTCTCAGCATAGCCCGCATCAGCCTCCACGTCGCGGCGCCACGATCGCTGCCTTCCCTGCCGGAAGGAAGGCGAGATCTGCCGGCTCCCCGGACACGGCACCGCCAGCATCCTCCAAGAGAAGTCCGCCTCGCCCGATATAATAACCGCCGGCCGCGATAATGCCACGAAGAAAAACTGCCTCGGGCCGGAGGGGGTGCATGGCCGCAGCTGCCGGGAGCGCCGGCATCCCTGCCGGCATTCGTCCCCTGCGGGTGCCAGGTGAAACGCGGCGTCCGGCCCGACGCTGCCCTGATCTATCCCGCGCATCCGCGGCCATGCGCCAGGCCGGCGGCGCGTCGGGCGCTCCTGCGTCTTGACATCGCCGCGCGGCGGTGGAGACTTGCGGCATGGACTTCGAAACGACGCTGGAAGTCTATCAGGGGCCCCTCGACCTCCTGCTCCACCTCGTCAAGGTCAACGAGGTGGATATCCTCGATATACCCATAAACGTCATACTCGAACAGTACCTGGCCCACATCGAACGCATGAAGGAGCTGGACGTTGATCAGGCCGGCGAATTCCTCGTCATGGCCGCGCTGCTGATGGAGATCAAGAGCCGCGAGGCGCTGCCCGTCCAGGAAGAGGAAGTGGGGCAGATCGAGCTGGAAGACCCCCGGCTGGAGCTGGTCAGGCAGCTTCTGGAGTACAAGCGGATAAGGGATGCGGCAGAGGCGCTTTCCGCGATGGAGGACGAATGGCTCGCCCGCTATCCGCATCCGGAGCCGGAAAGCTCATGGGAACCCGCTGCCGCGGAGGAAGAAGGCGGCGGCCGCGCCTCCGCGCCGCTGGTTGACCTCGACCTCTACACCCTCCTGCGGGCCTACGAAAAAATAAGCCGCGAAACCATGCCGCCCCGAATGGTCTCCATTCAGTACGAAGGCGAGACCATCGAGGAAAAGATCGAGCGCATAACCAGGGTGATCGCCGGAGGACGGGCGGTAACGTTCCGCGAGCTTGTGCTGTATCCGGAAAACCGCGCCGATGTCGGCCTGACGTTCCTTGCGATCCTGGAGCTTATGAGGGAAAAGGTGCTGGTAGTCGAGCAGGCGGAGGATTTCGGCGGGATTACCGTCCGGGCGCGCACCCCGGCCGATGACGCCGCGCTGGACGCCGCCGCCGCGGCGGCCGAGGCGGCGCTGGCGGCGGCGGAAAGGACGAAACAACCCCGCCCGGCACCGTGGGGCAGATTATTCCCCTGGAAGCCGGAGGAAAAACCTATACTCGATTCCCGCTCGCTGGACGAAGACGAAGAGGAGCTTCAGGCGGGACGGGACGGAGAAATGCCGACGCGCGCCGAGATGGAGGCGATAATAAAGGACGCCGACGCGGCGAGCGAAAGGTTCGAGGCGTCGAGGCGGGCAGACCTGTTTGCCGAAGGCGGGGAGCGGACTGCTGCAGGGGGGCAGCCGGCGGGCGGACCGGCAGCCGAACCGCAACCGACCGTCATCTTTGCCGGACGCCCCTCAGCTGAAGCCGCCCGGCCGGATCGGTCCGCTGCCTCTCCCGCGCAGCCCCAGCCTCCCAGGCGCGACGCCGCCGTACCGCCAGGACCCGCAGACGGGGAACCGATCGTATTCGAAAACCTTCCGCCGGGCGGCGGGGCGTCGCCGGATGGAAAGACCGGAGGCAGGGGAGAGGCAGAGGGCGCCGGGGCGGGAAGTACGGATGACGGCGGCGATAAGAACGACAAAGAAGGATAGATCGAAGACTGGAAATCCGGAACGGTGCCGGCGGGATGGGGCGGAACGCAAATGACCGGGCCGCGCGCCACGCCAGGCGGCGGGACCGCAGGGAAGGCGGAAAGGATCGGAGGAAAGGAGGCCATGCGCATAATAGACCCTCACGCACACATGTTCAGCAGGACTACCGATGATTACGAGAACATGGCCGTCGCCGGCATAGAATGTGTGGTCGAACCGGCCTTCTGGCTCGGGTCGAACCGGCGCTACGCCGGATCGTTTTTCGATTACTTCAACCACATAACGACATTCGAGCCTCAGAGGGCGGCAAAGCGGGGCATCAGGCATTTCTGCACGATCGGATGCAATCCGAAGGAGACGGAGGACCTCAAACTGTTCCAGGAGGTGCTGGCGGGTATGCCGGAATATCTGGACAGGGAAACGGCGATCGGTATCGGCGAGATCGGATTGAACGACCTGACCCCGAACGAGGAAAAGGCGCTGGCCATGCAGCTGGACCTGGCCGGAAAACGGCGCTGCCCCGTCCTCATCCACAGCCCCCACAACAACAAACTGGAAGGAACTCTGAGGATACTGGATATCCTGAAGGAAGCTGGAAACGACCCGGAACTGGTGGACGTGGATCATTGCACGGAGGAAACCATACGGCATGTGAAGGATCGCGGCTATTGGGCAGGCATAACGATGTACCCGCGCACCAAGTGCACGCCGCAGCGTGCCCGCGATATGCTGGAGCGGTTCGGTACGGACCATATGCTGATAAACAGCTCGTGCGACTGGGAATGGTCCGATCCGCTCGCGGTCCCCAAATGCGCCCGCCTGATGCTCATGACCGGATTCTCGCGCGAGGATGTAAATAAGGTAGTATTTGAGAATCCGAAGCGCTTCCTGTCGGGAAGTCCGAAGTTCAAACTCGAATAAGGGCCCGTCCGGAAACTCCGGATTCGGAACTTATGGCTCGATGCAGGCCGCCTTTCCATCAGGAGGTTTCCGGATGGGATATGAGAACCTGTCCGGAAATTCCCGTCGCGCGAAGTAGAGATCGCAGAGCCGCAAGCTTCGCGGCGGCAGGTTCCCGGATAGGCTCCAGGAGCCTGTCCCAGAACCCCGGGCACGGAGCTTCGGGGCCAAGATTGCCTTCCTCCCCGTCCGCAGATTTCAGGACAGGTTCCAGGCTGCCCGCTACCGCTCGAGTTCCGCCGGCGATTCGAGGAGCCTTTTGACTTCGCCCAGGAACATGGCTCCGTACGCGCCGTCAACGACGCGGTGGTCGGCCGAAAGGGATATTTCCATGCGCAGGCCGGGGACGACAGCTCCGTCCCTTCCCACTGGCATTTCCCGCAGCCTGCCGACCGCCAGTATGCCGGTCTCTCCCGGCTGTACTATCGCCGCGAATCTTTCGACATCCAGCATGCCCATGTTCGATACGGTGAACACCCCGCCCCTGTATTCGTCGGGCAGGAGCCTTCCGGCGCGGGCCTTTTCGACCAGCGCCCTGCTCCGCGACGCCAGTTCCGCCAGCGGGAGCCTGTCGGCGTTCCGTATGACCGGCACGATCAACCCGCCCTCTATGCTGACGGCGACCCCGATGTTTATGTCCCCGCGCAGAACTATCGCGTCCCCGTCGAAGACGGCCGCCATGTCGGGGAATCTGCGCATGGCCAGCGCGCAGGCCTTGACGATCACGTCGGTGGGCGTGACGCGTACGCCGGCATCCGACAGCCTTTTCCTGAGCGTCTGGAGCGGTCCGCCGTCAACCGAGGTGCTGACGACGAACTGGGGTATGTACTGAGCTGAGTACGTCATCCGCTCCGCTATGATGCGGCGTACGGGGGAAAGCTTCTTTCTGACAAAGGCGCCCTCCGGGGGCAGTTCCGGGGCGGCGGCAACGTCTTCCTCGAGGATTCTTCCGCCTGGACCGGAGCCTTTAATGCGTCCGATGTCCACCCCCCGCTCGGCGGCAAGGACCCTGGCCGCCGGGGTGGCCTCGAGGCCCGCGACCCCGGTCGCGAAGGCCGCGACGTCGCGTTCCACGATCCTGCCGCCCGGTCCGGTCCCGCGCAGGGCGCGCCACGGAACGTGTTCGGCGGCCGCGCGCATCCTGGCCCGCGGCGAGGCGAAGATGCGGCCGCCGCGCGCAGAAGGCGGCAGAGGTATCGGCGCGCCGGAAAGTCCGGCGGCGAACGCGGGCTGCGCGGCGGGCATGCCGGGAACGGCCGATGCGGCGGCGGATGACGGATCCCCGGCCGGGAACGTCCGGATCGGCTGGGTGGCGGCCGATCCGGCGACAGCCGCCGGGACGCCGGCGGCTGTCCGCGCCGGCGGCGGAATCCCCATCCCGGCCGCTGACCCGGCTCCTGGCGCGGGCGCGGCGGTTCCGGAAGCCGGCGCGGCGGACAGCGATGGCGCCCCGGCAGCAACGGACGGCGGCGGAGCGAGCTTCCGGGCGAGCTTTTCCGGCGGAATCTCCTCGCCGACACCGGCTATTATCCCGATGACCGTCCCGACGGTGACCTTCTCCCCGTCGTGGAAGAGTTTTTTGCGGAGAACTCCGTCGGCGTACGCCTCCGCCTCCAGCGTGGTTTTGTCCGTGGTGATCTCGAAGAGCGGCTCGCCCTTCCGGACCGCTCCGCCCTCCTCCTTGAGCCACCGCGCCAGCGTATACTCGTAAACGTCCGTCTCGCCCAGTTTTGGCACCGTCACTTCGCTTATCACGGTATTCCCCCCAAGACCCCGCAATCAAAGGCTCAGCAACGCGTCGCTCCATCCCCTGCGATGAACAATGTCGGCCCTCTGGTTATTCAGTTCCATGCCTATCTCGCGCAGGAACTCCCCGCGGCCCTCTTCGCCGAACAGGACCAGGCAGGCGTCGAGGAATGTTTCGAACTCGCACACGTAAATATTTTGGCCCGTTATGAATTCCCGTTCGATCAAGGAATCTATGTCCCCGTTTTCTTCCGGTTCCGTTCCGCCATGAACCAGGAACAGTAATTCGCTTATCTCCTTTCCTCTTGCCGCGGGCAGCTTGTCCTGGACGTGGCGCAACCTGAGTTTCCCGTCCTTAACCTCGACAGCCAATACGACCTTGTTGTTTTCGGCCATACATTCCAGGTCGGCGGCGACTCCGGACCTTGCGTCGGCCACATTCGCGGCTCCGCAGCGGACCTCATTAAAAAGGCGGAAGCGTTTCCCTATATTTCTGAACATCGCCGCCACAACGGCCTGAAGGCGGACGCCCCCGGCCGGGACGCTCAAAAAGTCGCGCACGAGCCTGCGCGTCTGCTTCAAGCTCACGCGGTTTGGTGCCTCTAAAAAGGCCCTTTGGAAAACCCTTTTGAAAAGAGCATCGGCATCCGCGCGAAAAAACTTTATGCATTTACGGCCATGCACCCCGCGAGGGGCGGAAAATCCGACGGGATCGTTCG
Source organism: Planctomycetota bacterium (assembly GCA_026417845.1). Lineage (GTDB taxonomy): Bacteria > Planctomycetota > SZUA-567 > H5-PLA8 > CALKMO01 > CALKMO01. The sequence goes on from JAOACM010000048.1 coordinate 12,277, forward strand.
CCGCCCCTGCCGCTCGCCCCTCCCGGCGCAAGAGGCGCTGCGCAGGTACGCTCCGGCGAAGAAGCCTTGGGCGGGGCGGCGGAGCATGGAGCGCAGACCGCTGCGCAAGGCCGGTGGGCTTTGTCGGAGCCGGTTGCGTTGACCCGGACGGGGGGGGATTTGCGCGGGACGCGGAGGAGGCTTATACCGCCTCCTCAGAGCCTATCCGAAAACCTCCGGCGCGCAGCTTATACGCTCAGATGGACCTGCTGCTCAGCTGGAAGTTTTTGGGCAGGCGCTTGGAGCGAACCCGCATCCGCCGGATAGCGTTTCTGCGATTTCTACCCCGGGCGCCTCTCAGCAAGCGCCGGAGGCAAGCCCGCGAGCGCCCCGTCGGCAACCTCTCGCTGCCGTCCTCTCCGACAACAGCTTCTGCCAGCCAACATCGCAACCGGCTCGAAAAAAGTAAAAAGTCCTGCCTCGAAAGTCGGATGCATGGAGCCACCTCCCGGATTTGAACCGGGGACCCGCTGTTTACAAAACAGCCGCTCTACCGCTGAGCTAAGGTGGCATCCACGCCGCGCTACTTCCGGCGGACCGGATCAATTCGCGGTCGAAGGTGCCTCGCCTATCCCGGCGGCGTTTTTGTCTTTCGCGCCCGTCTCTTCCCCACCTCCGCCCTCTTCCTTCTCTCCGGTAGCGCTGATCTCGGCGGCCTTTTCCTTGAAAGCCTCGGCGAGCTTGTCGCCGAGGGTCGGCCTGGCGTCCTTTTCGCCCGAATAGGCGCTGATATCAACCTTCTCCTCCGGCGCCGGTCCGACTATGCCTTTTTCCTTGTCCTTGAGGTATGCCTTTATGGAGAGGCCGATCTTGCGATCCTTGGGATCCACGTTGATGATCTTGACGTCTATTTCCTGGTTGAGCTTCACCACCTCCTCCGGTTTCTCGATCTTGTTTTCGGACATCTCCGAGATATGGAGAAGGCCTTCGAGGTCCTTTTCGATCTCGACGAAGGCGCCGAAGGACGTCAGCTTCGTGATCTTACCCCTGACATGCTGGCCCGGCTTGAAGCGGCGCGGGATATCCCGCTCCCACGGGTCTTCCGCCAGCTGCTTCAGCCCCAGTGCGACTCTCTTTCGCTCCTTGTCTACCGAAAGCACAACGGCCTCCACGGTCTCGCCCTTCTTCAGCACGGCGCTGGGGTGGGTTATCTTTCTGGTCCACGACATGTCCGAGACGTGGAGCAGGCCGTCTATGCCCTCCTCGATCTCGACGAACGCCCCGTAGGTGGTCATATTGCGGACCTTGCCCTTTATCCGCGTTCCGGGCGGGTATTTTTCCTCGACGCGCAACCAGGGGTTGTCCTCCATCTGTTTCATCCCCAGGCTGATCTCCTGCTTGTCGGTATTTATCTCGAGGACAACGACGTCCACCTCCTGCCCTGCCTGCAGTATCTCGCTCGGATGGCCGATGGATTTGGTCCAGGACATTTCCGATATGTGGACCAGACCCTCGACGCCAGGCTCCAGCCGTATGAAGGCGCCGTAGGGCATGATCGTAACGACCGTGCCCTTGTGTTTCGATCCGACCGGATATTTGGACTCGACCTGCGTCCAGGGGTTTGGGGTGAGCTGCTTGAGTCCGAGGGATATGCGTTCCCTGGCGATGTCGAAGTCGAGCACTTTGACCTCTATCGTCTGTTCGGGCTTCACCAGCTCGCTGGGGTGCTGGATGCGGCCCCAGGACATGTCGGTGATGTGGAGCAGGCCGTCTATGCCGCCGAGGTCCACGAAGGCGCCGAACTCGGTGACGTTCTTGACCACGCCGCGCCTGACCTCGCCCCGCTGTATCGTAGCCAGAAGATCCTTCTTCATCCTGTCGCGCTCTTCCTCCATCAGCTTGCGCCGCGACAGGACGATGTTGCGGCGGTCCTCGTCTATCTTGATGATCTTGCATTCGATCTCGCGGCCTATGAATTCGCCGACATCGCCTATCCGTTTTATATCCACCTGCGAGGCGGGCAGGAAGGCGTGGACGCCGATGTCCACCAGCAGGCCGCCCTTGATCTTGCGGACCGCCTTCCCCTTGACCACGTCGCCGACCTTGTGCGACTGTATGATCCGCTCCCATCCACGGATCCTGTCGGCCTTCCGCTTGGACAGTACCAGCAGTCCCGACTCATCCTCTACCGCCTCCAGGTACACCTCTATCG
>JAOACM010000485.1 GCA_026417845.1 Planctomycetota bacterium
GGCAGCGTCAGATGTGTATAAGAGACAGGGATGGGGTCGGGCAGGCGGCAGCCCGCCGAACACGCCATGACGATCTCGCATGCCGATTCGATATCCACCATATGCCCCGGCGACACGTAGACCGGCCCGGCCCCTTCCCGTGTTCGCAGCGCGGCACCGACCGTCCTGGCGTTTACCGTCAGGGGGGATCGCGAGCCTTGCGCGCCGCCAGGATCGGCGCATTCGCCCACGAGCAGACTCTTGGCGCACCCGATGGTCGGCTTCCCGACCCATATCCCGACATGGCACGCGAGTCCGAAGAAGCGCGGATGCGCAAGTCCCTGGCCGTCGAGGAGCAGAACGTCGAATGGCGCCTTCAGTTTTTTCAGCGCCTCCAGAACTACGGGCGCCTCGCGGAATGAGAGCAGACCCGGAACGTACGGGAAGGCAGACAGGCCGGAGGCGACCGCCTCCTCTACCGTGGACATATCGGCGATATCGAGGATGCAAGCCGCGGCGAAGAGTCGGGCGCCGAACCTGTCGGACGAGACGTCCGCCCCGGCCACATAGCGCGGGCGAGAGATGAGGCGGGAGAGGCGCACGCGCCCGGCCAGCTTTTCCTGGATGCGTCGGGCCTGCCCGATCGTTACGTTCCAATCGTGCGGCGGTTTTTCTCCGTCCCGCTTCATATCTACCATCGCGCCGTCCGTTCTCAGAACCTGTCCGGAAACCTCCGGCCGGATCTCGCGATGCGCTACGGAAATCCTGGCGTAATTGGCCGCCCCCGTATGCGTGAAGCGCAGGAGCGCTGGGTATATGTGGTGGCGCCACTGCTATCCCGCTCGAGCGCACCACTACGAATAGCAGCCCCAGCCTGAACCCCGCAAACAATTCTACCTTGGCCGCCGCGGAAGTTTCTGGTCAGGCCCCCCCTCGCTCCCCCTTTTTATTCCGGCGCCTTTTCCCCCAGAGGCGCGCCTGCCGTCAAATACGCCCGCCGATGCCCGGCCCTGGCGGACAAGGCGTGCCGTCGCGCGCAAACCGCGATCAGGCCGTCCTGAGGCCGGATCGCTTCCGCAACTGGTCGAGCGACTCGCGTATCGCCGCCTCCCGGTCGCATTCTCTCTCGCACGTTACGATCCACGACGCGGGGCGGTCGAGGGTGCTGAGTATCGCTATAAGCTCGCCCGTCGGAAGATCCCCCTTGCCCATCGGCGCCTCTCCGCCGCCGCGATAGGCATCGGCGCCGCGGAAGTGCGCCGTACGGGACAGCATCGGCATCGCCACGGCCACGGGATCCTGGCCCCTCCTTACCGCCGCGCCGGGATCGTAGGCTATATCGGCCCCGCCGTGGGGTTCCAACCCCTCGACGAATTCAAGGAAAGTCTCGGGTGGTTCGCCGCAGGGTACCAGGGCCAGGCGGACGCCGCGCCGCATCGCTTCCCCAGCCAGCACACGTCCCGCCTCGTTCAGAAGCGCGGCAGGCGGCTCGCCGGCAGGCGGTATAAAGCCTATCGGCAACGTTACGAACGGACACCCTATGGCGCGCGCGACGTCCATAACACCTGCCGTCCGCACTATCAGCCGGTCCAAAGCGGCGGAATCGCCGAAACGCCGGCCGCCGGGATCAGCCCACAGGGAGACTGGCATCAGGCCCGCGGCCCTGATGGCGTGCGCCAGATCGCGCCTTCCAGTACCGGAAAGGCGCTCCGGCGCCACATCCTCGCCAAAGGCGCATATCTCGACCGCCTCATACCCCATCCCGGCCGCCGCCCGGAACCCCTCCCTCAGCGGCAGCTTAAGGTCATCCACCCGTACCCCGAAACTCACGCCTCGACGGGAAGTCATCTCTTCAACCGACTCCTGAAGTCCGGTCCGATGTCGGATGCGCCGCGTCCGTACCGGGCTGCCGGGCCCCGGACCAGCCGGCTACCGCTCAACGAGCGGTCGCTGTCGGCGGATAACATGCAGCAGGTTTCCCTCCGGATCCCGGAAGAACCGGACCTTCGTCCCTTTGGAATCTATAGGATCTCCTTCCAGCCTTCCCCCGGCCCTGCGGATATGTTCGACCGCCGCATCGTAATCCTCGACCCGTATGGCGAGGTGCACGTATCCCCTGTCGAAGTTGTCCTTCTCCCCGGCGAGCGATGTTTTCGCCGGGAGTATCTCGACCATGTCGCCGGCCGGCGTGGCCAGGAAGACGACCGGCGGACTGGCATCGGTCCTCATTACCTCGCGCCACCCGAACGTTTCCCTGTACCAGTCCGCAAGCCTCGCCGGGTCCTTCGCCGCTATCCCCACGTGTTCGATCGCGGCGAACCCGCCGCCCTCCCCGCCCGTCTTCTCCGCCATTTCCATCCCCTCCATCCGCACCTTAGCCGTAACCTCAATCGGCTTCCGTCGCCCGTCCTCGCGTCTGACCGCCATTCCGTTTCTGTTTCCAGTCTCGCCAGCGACCTCCCTCCGGCCGCGTCTTCCGCCAGCGCCCACGCCCTGTGCCCGCGGCCCCCGGGCCGGCGTGCGGGGGACGGCAGGTCCGTCATTTTCCGGCTATCCGGAATGGCGGCAAGCCCATGTGTCAATCGCGGCTTTTAGAAGGTCCCGACGCCGGAGAGATGGCGCCGGGCCCCTCCCTGGGCCGGGCGGAGGGAGGGGGTTTCAGTCCCGGGGATATCTTCCAGCCGGAGTGCGCGATGCCGACGCGCTCGTAGGGACCGACGTCCGGAGCGCCGGTCCTGGCGTTGCCGTCGAAATCGTCCAGCGGTACATAGCGATCGCCCCCCCAGCCCTTATCCGTCAGCGAGTCGCTGAGGGGATAGAACGCCTTCGCCGCCGCGTCATATTCAGGGGGACCGGGCACGGCGTTTTCGCCCAGAACTTCGCGTCTCCAGTAATTGTTCGTGAGCAGGCCCTTCGGCTTCCCGATAATGCCGCCGTCTACGATATTGTTGGCGAAAACCACCTCCAGGTCCCCGGCAAACGATACGGCGGGCTCCCCTCCCTGGCTCCAGACCAGGTTATTGAATGCCTTGACCGTCGAGGCCGGGCCGGGTCTGGGCTTTCCCTCCGGCCCCAGGCGGAGCACCGCTTTCCCCGGTCCGAGAAATATGTTGTTGCGCACAATGGCGTTGCCGTTGATCTGAACGACGTTATCCTTCGCCCCCCAGCAGACGTTCCTCTCGATCACGTTTGGCGGTCCGGCCTCGATGTTCTCGACGAATATGCACGGGTATTTCGTATCGTGGATGACGTTGTCGCGGACCGCGTTGCCAACGCTGCCGGCGTTTATCTCGATCCCGTCCCCCTGGTCGCCTCCGGTGTGATGTATCCAGTTCCGCTCGAACAC
>JAOACM010000486.1 GCA_026417845.1 Planctomycetota bacterium
CATCCGGTCTGACATCTACGACTACGGCGTCTACCTGCGCCTGAGATATCAGACCCGCGTAAAGGACCGGGTGGAGATATCCTACCTGCTGCAGAAGCGGGTGTTCAACGCCGTCAGGAATACCCCGTCGGTGGACTTCGCCATCCCGTTCATCTACTCATACAGGGCCGGCGTGGAACGCAAGGAGGAAGCCGCGCCCTTCCCGGAACTCGCCACCCAGCCCGACAAGGAGGCCGGGCGCATACGTCAGATTCCGGCGGAAAAAGTACACATCTCCGGCGAGCCGCCGGAGGCGCAGGATATCGAGCAGGTGGCGAGCAGCGTGGCGGCCCTGGGGCTCCTCCAGCCCATAGTGGTGGTACGCAGGCCCGGGGCAGCCGACGAGTACGATCTCCTTGCGGGACATCTCCGCCTGGCGGCATGCAAAAAGCTCGGATGGAAAACCATCCCGGCGGTCGTGGTGGATACCCATCAAGGTATGAAATGACCGGCTCCCCGGGACCGGGCGATGAGGCGTATAGCCGGTAGATGCGCAGGGCATGCCATGGCAGCGTCATGCCGGGCGCAGCGTTTCCCTTTGCCGTTCGCGGTCGTCTGTTTTTTCTCCTATGTGACCGGCGTGGTCCTTTCGGTTCGCGCCGTCTGCGTGGCGAGGGAGCATGCCGGAGAAGGCGGCAACCTGGATCCCGTGGTGTCGAGCCTGCTGCTGTTGTCCTGCCAGCCGCTCTTCATCCCGTTTTACATGATGTCGTAAATTCCCGGTACGTTCCCCGGCAGGCGGGATCCGCGCCGCCTTCTCACTCCGATGTTTTAAGCGCCTGATCCAGGTCGGCTATTATGTCGGAAACGCTTTCGAGTCCGACGGATATTCTTATTAGATCCGGAGTGACGCCGGCGCGGAGCTGTTCTTCGGGCGAATTCTGCTGATGCGTGGTGCCGGCCGGATGTATCACCAGCGTCTTGGCATCAAGGACATTGGCCAGATGCGAGCAGAGTCTGACGGAGCTTATGAATTTCCTGCCGGCCTCGTAGCCGCCTCTGATGCCGAAGCCGAAGACCGCACCAGGTCCGAGCGGAAAATATTTCTTCGCCCGCGCGTGGTCCGGATGGTCTGGCAGACCCGGATAATTGACCCACGCTACGCGCCTGTGCCCCTTCAGGAACTTCGCGACGGCCAGTGCGTTTTCGCAGTGGCGCCTGGCGCGCAGCGGCAGCGTCTCAATGCCCTGCAGGAAAAGGAACGCGTTGAAAGGCGACATGCAGGCGCCGGTGTCGCGGAGGAGTCCCGTGCGCACCTTCAGGACGAACGCCATGCCGCGGGCGACGGCCCCGTCGTGGTTGCCGAACGCCTCCCAGAAATCGAATCCGTGATAGGCGGGATCAGGACCGGCTATCTCCGGGAACTTTCCGGATGACTTCCAGTCGAAGTCGCCTTTCTCGATTATGGCGCCGCCTATCGAGGTCCCGTGGCCTCCGACCATTTTCGTCAGCGAATAGATGACGATATCGGCACCGTGCTCGAACGGATTGAAGATCGGCGGCGGGGAAACCGTATTGTCCACCACGAACGGCAGCCCGTGCCGGTGCGCCACATCAGCTATGGCCTCGAAGTCGTCAACATTGCATCGGGGGTTGCCGAGCGACTCCGTATAAATCAGGCGCGTCCTGTCGTCTATCGCCTTCTCGAAATTCGCCGGATCGGAGGAGTCCACGAATCTGGCTTCGATGCCGAACCGTTTGAGCGTCACCGAGAAAAGGGTGACCGTGCCGCCGTACAGGTTCGATCCCGTAACGAAGTTCTGGCCGGCGGACGTTATGGCTGCTATCGCGTAGAATTCCGCCGCCTGCCCCGACGCCGTCGCCACGGCCCCGGTCCCGCCGTGCAGAGCCGCCAGGCGTTTCTCCAGCACGTCATTTGTCGGATTCATCAGTCTGCTGTAAATGAATCCGAACTTGCGCAGCGCGAACAGGTCGGCGGCGTGATCGGCATCCCTGAACAGGTAGCTTGTGGTCTGGTAAATCGGCACCGCCCGCGAGAGCGTGTCAGAATCCGGCACGTGACCTGCATGCAGCGCCAGCGTCTCCAGCCCCTGTTTCGACAAGCCGGACGCATTGTGATTCATCGGGTTTTCTCCTTTCCTGCCGTTTTTTTGATCCCCATCCCTGACTGGCCGGCCGATCCGTAGCTGCCCGCAGCGGCTGCTCAGACCTGTATGTCCTGTAACAGGGCGGTCGAGTGATACCTGTCGCCGGCGTCCGGAAGTATGACCACCATCAGCTTATCCCTGTTTTCGCTTCTGGCGGCGACTTTGAGCGCCGCGGCAAGGGCCGCGCCGGACGAGATGCCGCAGGTTATGCCTTCCTCCCTGTGCAGCCGCCGCGCCATCTCGATCGCCTCATCGTCGCTTACTGTCAGAATTTCGTCCGCCAGGCTCATGTCCAGCACGTCGGGCTTGAACCCGGCCCCTATGCCCTGGATCTTATGCTTCCCCGGCTTCGGCGGTTCCCCCTTCAGCATCTGAGTAAGCACCGGCGAGGCGGCGGGTTCGACCCCGACCGACCATATCCGCCGCCCCCTGTGTTGCTTGAAGTAGCGCGAAACGCCGGTGATAGTCCCACCTGTGCCGATCCCGGCGACGAATATGTCCATCTTGCCGTCGGCATCTTCCCATATTTCGGGTCCGGTTGTCCGGAAGTGTATGTCGGGGTTGGCCGGGTTTTTGAACTGCTGGGGCATGTAGTGCCGCTTCGGGTCCGTGGCGACTATCTCCTCGGCCTTCGCAACGGCGCCAGGCATGCCCTTCGCGCCGTCGGTCAGGATCAGCTCCGCCCCGAAAGCCTTCAGCAACCTGCGCCTCTCCAGTGACATGGTCTCCGGCATCGTAAGGACAAGCGGATACCCCCTTGAGGCGCACACGAACGCCAGCGCTATGCCTGTGTTCCCGCTGGTAGGTTCCACGATCCGGACATCCGCACAGCCAGGCTTGAGGATGCCTTTTTTCTCGGCATCCCATATCATGGCCGCGCCTATGCGGCATTTGACCGAATAGGATGGATTGCGCCCCTCTATCTTCGCCACCACCGTGCATCCAAGGCCCCTGGGTATCCGGTTCAGCCTGACCAGCGGTGTACGGCCTATGCTTAAACTGTTGTCATCGAATATCGCGCCCATCGCTTGGATCCTCCCGCCCGCTTCCTGCCTGCGCCCGTCTCCCGTCTGTCCGCCCCCTGTCTGCCCGTCCGCTCCTCACGAAAACGAGTCGGCGCGTACGGCTTTGGGAATTCCCCTGTCTCTTATACACATCTCCGAGCCCACGAGACCA
>JAOACM010000487.1 GCA_026417845.1 Planctomycetota bacterium
GCGCAGGCATGGTCGCCATCGTCCGGGGCGAGGCCGCGGCGTTCTCCGCCCGCCTCGCCTCAGCGATCAGGACGCTGTGCGGGGCGGAGGATATCGAGCCGGAGTTGAAGCTGGCCGCGATGTACCTTATCGGCGACAAGGGGGACGAGGAGGCGGTCAGGGAAAGGTCCGCCCTGGCGCGCGGCGCGGTGACGGACGCCGAGTGGGACGCGCTGTACGGCTTGAAGATGTGGGCGGGCGGCCGTCCCGCCGAAGCCAGGCGCAGGTTCGTAGAGGCCATGAACGCCTGCGAGAAAAGCCGGCAATGGCCTGCCCACATAATGCCGGAGCTGCTGAAACTTTCCGAATGATCTGGATTCCAGCCGCGCGTGGCCGGCAACGCGCCGGCGCGCGGCGGATATGCCGCCTCCGACAGATGGGGAGAGGCAATTGTCTGCTGCTCTCAGGTGATGGCTGCTACTGGTGGCGCGCACGAATCGGGGCGACAACTGCGCGCTACGGACGGATGGGCTCCATCCGCTTTGTCCCGCCAGGGGGCGGCAAACAATTGCGAGGAGAAGCTCCATGGCTCACATTCCGCTGAGGATCGAAGGCAGAATGGTTCGCCGGTTGGCCCGGCACATTGATGATCTGCTCGACGACAAAACCGGCTGTCCGTGGGACAGGGCTCAGACGCCAGCCAGCCTCGCCAGGCTGCTGATCGGCGAGGCGGAGGAACTGCAGGAGGCGATCCGCAGACCGGATGACGCGGCCGAGGAAGCGGGCGACTGCCTCATGCTGCTGTTCATGATCCTGGCCAAGCTGCAGGACCGCCGCGGGACGGACCCGAACCTGGCCTTCGACTCGATATGCCGGAAGATAGTCCGCAGGCATACGTGGATATATGGCGGCGAGAGCGCACCGACTCCGGCCGCCGCGATGCGGCTGTGGAAGCGCAACAAACGCCGCGAACGGAGCGGTTCCAGCCGCGCCGCGAAGAAGTCGGCCGCCGTCAGAGACCGGCGATCTGGCGCATGACCGTAAATGCGGATGCCAGCCGGGCGATTTGAGAGGCGTCGGAGACGGTCCGCGGAGGCGCGGAGGAGAGGCGACGGCGGACCAATCTTCCCCCCGAAGCGCTTATGGAAGCCAAAGCCGGTTGCGCTGCTGGTCCGCAGAAACGGCAGTCAGAGAGGGCGCGACGAAGCGGGCGCGGAGATGTACGCGCAGGCTTGCCTCCGCCGCTCTTTGAAAAACGCCTGGGGATAAAAATCGCGAAAAGCGCTATCCGGCGGGAGCGTGTTCGCTCTGGATGGCTGGGGTAAGCCCCCGGCCGCCCGCGCAAACCTCTCTCCCGCACGGAGACATCGCAACCGGTTCCGGTTTGCGCCAGCCCGCTTGACTGACCGGATGGAGGACCTAGCATGGTGGTTGTGTCCCGGCGTACGGGAGGGATGGGAAGGAGAATGCTTTCCGCGAGGGCGGTGGGCGATGGCCGAACGGACGTCCGTACTGGTAATCGGCGGGATGCGGACCGCATCATGCGTGTCCAGCGTGGAGCGCGCGCTCCTGTCCGTACCCGGCGTGGCGGGCGCCGGCGTCAATCTCCTGACGCGCCTCGCGACTGTGCGCCACTCCGCGGATTCCTCTCCGGAAACGCTGATCCGCGCCGTAGAGTCCGCCGGATACAAGGCGGCGCTGGTATCGGGGGCGGACAAGCCGGCGTCGGAAGAGACCCTGCTCGCGACGGCTGAGGAGGCGTACTCGAAGGGCGTCAAGTTCCTGATCGGAGCGATCTTCACGGCCCTGGTACTGGCCGCCGGCGCGCTGATAGAGGAAAAGGGCAGTCGCGCGGTCTACATGTTCCTGCTGGCGACGCCGATCCAGTTCACGCTGGGGCTGGAATTCTACCGGGGCGTCTACAGGGCGTTGCGGACCGGACGCCCCAATACCGACCTGCCGGTGGCCCTGGCCGCGACGGTCGCCTACCTTCAGGGGTTCGTCGCGCTGGTGGGGCAGATAACGCGTGAGCGGGAGCTTATGGGGTGGCCGCCGAGATTCGATCTGGCGGCGATCATCCTGACGATAGCCATGCTCGGCAGGTGGCTGGACACAGCGGTGCGGTCGCGCGCATCAGGGACGTGGGTCAGGCTGCTGGGCATGTTTCCCAGGGAAGCCCGCGTGGTGCGCGACGAACAGCTGCGGACCATACCGGCCGCGGTCGTGGCGCCGGGCGATGTGGTGATCGTAAACCCGGGCGAGATCGTGCCGGTGGACGGAGAGGTGATAGAAGGCACCAGCGAGGTGGACGAATCGAGGATAACCGGCGAGACCAGGCCGATCCCGAAGTCCCCCGGGGACAAAGTGATAGGGGCGACAGTCAACGGGTCGGGGGGGGGCGCTGAGGATACGCGCGACGGCAGTGGGCGAAGACATGGTGCTGTCGCAGATTACCCGTCTGGTCGGACGTTCCCAGCCGCGCAAGGCGCCGGTCGAGACGAAGGCGGACAGGATCGCGGGCTGGGTCGTGGCGGCCGCGCTGGCGATTTCCGCCGCGGCTCTCCCGCTGCGGCTTTTCCTCCTCGGCAATTACGGTCAGCTGCCGGAATCTTTCTGGCCTCCGTGGCCGATGGTGCTTTACGTGGTCGCCAATCTCCCCGACGCCATGATTCCCGCCATCGCGGTGCTGGCCGCGGTGTCCCCGGGGGCGATAGCCCTGGCCGCGCCCACCGCGGTCCTGGCGGTTTTCGGGGCCGGGGCATGGCGGGGGATACTGATAAAGGGCGGCGGCGCGTTCGAGAAACTGGCGCGGCTGGGGCACGTGGTTATCGCCGACCCGGTCCACCTGTGTTCGAAGTCGCTGATCGTGCGCGAAATATTCGAGATCGAAGGCTCTCGCGAAGACGCCATACGCATCGCCGCCGCGCTCGCTCCGTTCTCGGAGGACTGCGCGGTTCAGGCGATTGGCGAACTGGCCAGGGAAAGGAAGATACCTCTCCCGGCGGTCGGGAACGCGACCGGAGGACCGGGGCCGGCGATCTCCGCCGAGATCGCCGGGGTATTCTGCGCATGGGGCGACATGGACCTGATGGAGCGCCGCGGCACCGATATATCGCGCGGGAAGGATAAGGTCGCGGAGTTCGAAGAGCGCGGGCTGGAGGTCCGCTTCCTCGAAGTCTCCGGACGGCTGGCGGCGGTGATCGGGCTGGAGAGGCCGGCGAGAGGCGGGGGTGCGGAAGCGGTGTGCGATCTGGGGCGCCTGGGTATTGGAGTAACCCTTCTGTCCGGAGAAAATGAGAAGATGGCGGCGGTAGTGGCGG
>JAOACM010000488.1:0-1756 GCA_026417845.1 Planctomycetota bacterium
GGCCGTCTTCAGATACATCCAGAACGCCAGCGCCTTGACTTCGTCCAGCGTCACCTGCGGATGGAACCTTACGCCTCCTTTGTACGGCCCCCTGTCGTCGTTGAACTGCACCCTGTGACCGATGAAGGCCTTTATCGTTCCGTCGTCCCTCGTCAGCGATATCCGGAAGGAAATCGCCATGTCCGGCGTGGTCATGCGGTTGACCAGATCGCATCCGGGATACTGCTTCTCGAGTTTCATCTCGTCCGCGACCTTCTTGAAGATGGTCACGGCATCGTCGAACGGGTTGCGGGCCTCCGCCTGTGCTTTTTTCATCGCTCCACTCCTTTCGGGAATCGAATCGGGGGCGCCGCGATCTGGCGCACACCCCACCCCAACACCCAGCCTCCCTGTCCGAAACTCCCTTGGGAAAGTACTTGTGTAAACATTGCACGACAGGCAGCGATGTCAAGCGTTTCCTGCGAGGCGGTCCGTTCGGCAAGTCGGCGCCGCCGGGGATCCCGCGAGGAGCAAATGACGACCTGAAGAAACGGGCATCCAACGATACCTTCCGAATCCGAAAACAGCAACGGAATCGCCGCTGAAGAACGACCCCAGGCTGGTTCGGCTGAGGGGGCTTCGAGGCAAAGATCGTAATGCCTTGATGTACAATGTGTTGCGACATATCATTCCGACCGTGGCATTTGTGCGCAACATATTGTTCTACATAGACTGGCGACTTTAAGTATACAACAAAACCCAGCTGGGGAGAAGAGAAGGCCACTCAGGATAAAAGCCCGCTTCAGGAGATGCGAAAAATCAACAGGTTTCCACGCCCCACAGGTACCGGCTGGCGAAGGAGGAGACGGAGCAACATCCCCTTGCCTCCCGCTTTGACCGGGGAGGAGATGCGGTTTGCTTTTCGGGGAGGAGCCTCAGCTCTCGAGTATCCTGTCCGCATCCTCTCTATATGCGTCCATGATGTACTTGATGCCGGAGACCTTCGCGGCGTCCTCGGTGAGCGCCACGACGTCGGTCCGCTTCAGCGTATCCAGCCGGAAGCTCCTGGCTCCGGCCATGAACTGCGTCAGCCCGGTCTTCAGCTTGTCAACGAAGGTATAGACGGCAACGGCTCCCAACGGTATCTTTTCCATCCGGTCGCCGTACTTTTCCTTCAGCGTCGAGTAGGTAACAAATATCTGTTCGGGCGATGCGCCGAACTTGGATACTGTCGGAGGCAGTTTCTCCCAGTTCCTCTCCTTGCGGTTCTTTATCACCGCCTCGATGTTGCTTCCGACAAAGGCCGGTATCATCAGCGCACGGCCCATGCACACCGCCTTGAAGTACGGCGCGCCCATCGCCAAGACCTTGAAGACATGATCCTCCGTCGAGAACCCGCCGGCCATTGCCAGGTCGGGCACCCATTCGCCGCGCGAAGCGAGCTTCTGGGCGCAGTAATAGGCCATGCACTGAAGGTAGAAGGTCGGTACTCCCCATTCCTCCATCATTCGCCAGGGACTCATGCCCGTCCCGCCGCCCGCACCATCTATCGTAACCAGGTCAACCCGCGCCTCCGAAGACCACTTCAGGGCCATTGCCAGCTCCCTGAACCCGTAGGCCCCTGTCTTCAGCGTTACCCGCTTGCAGCCGACCGACCGCCGCAGATACTCGACCGTCCGCAGGAAATTTTCCTCCTCGATGAAGCCCAGCCGCGAATGCCGCTCGAATTCCCTGATCGCTCCCTGTTTGAACGCCTGCTGGACGGCCGGGTTGGAAG
>JAOACM010000488.1:1766-3292 GCA_026417845.1 Planctomycetota bacterium
CGATGTAACCGCGCCTCTGCAGCTCCAGTGCCCTCTCCAGATCCGGTATCTTGATCTCTCCGCCTATGCACTTGGCCCCCTGACCCCATTTCAGCTCGATGGTTTCGACTCCCAGCTTCCGGACGACATACTCGGCCACCCCAAGCCGTGTGTCTTCTACATTAAGCTGTACGATCACATCGCCGTGGTCCTCCTGCCACTCCTTATATATCTTTATCCTGCGTTCCATCTCCGGGGACCTGACCACCTTGCCCTTGGAATCCAGCTCCAGACCGGGATCAACCCCGCAGACGTTCTCCCCCACCACGCATGTTATGCCAGAAATAGCGGCGCCGACCGCTAAGCTATCCCAGTGCTTCCTCGCTATATCGGTCGAACCCAGCGCGCCCGTGAATACCGGCATCTTCATCCTTATGGGGTTCACGTGCCCGTATACCGCCGTCGTGTCAACCTCAGGGAATATCGCCTTGTCCGGGTTCGCCTCGTCTATAGCCTTGGCACCTACCGCGTAGCCCATTATGTTGAGGTGCGAATAGTTGACGGGGCTCTGCTTGTCGCTGCCGGCTGTAACCTTCCCGAACGGACCGGGATAGATGACATCCCGCCCCCTCATCGAAGCCTTGAATATATCGCAGTTGCCACCGCAATCCTCCAAGCATCGCGTGCATATCCCTCCGCTCGGCGACACATCACGCGACCTGTTTCTCGTATCCAGAGCCTCATTGCTCCCAGGCTGCAGAAAGTTCATCGCTCCCCCCCTCCTCTATCCGGAGCTGTTGGCCTGAAAGGCCATAATCACTCTGGCCGAATGCGCAGGCAAAACACCAAGCAATCAGCGCGCCAAGTGCACCCCTTAGCCTTTAAATACTATAGACAGTAAGATTAATATAACTGCGCTCTATATATTGTGTCAACACAAAAAGCAAAAAATGGTTGTCCTTATTGCAAATGTTAAGGTCGAATCCTACAATATAGTAGGGAGGTTTCAGGAAAAGTTACACTTCTGTAGGATTTGCATGAGAGGGGACTTTAAGTGGATCGGAGAGAGGATTCATCCATCACCGCTACGGGGGAGATGCGGGAGCTTTCGTTCCTCTTTGAGATTAGCCAGGCGCTGAGCCGCAGCCTGAATATCAGCGAGGTGCTCGAGCCTGTCCTGGCAGCAATGGAAAAGCACCTCGGCATGGTCCGCGGAACCATAACGCTTCTGAACAGGGCTACCGGGGAGATCAGGATCGAGGCTGCACACGGACTTTCAGAAAACCAGCGCCATCGCGGCCGCTACAGCCTTGGCGAAGGGATAACAGGACGCGTTGTTCAGACCGGCCGCCCGGCCGTCATCCCGAAGATATCCGAGGAACCAACGTTCCTCGACCGCACCGGAGCCCGCGATGGCCTCGACAAGGACGCCATCTCGTTCCTCTGCGTTCCGATAATACTTGGCAATGAGGTCATCGGAGCTCTGAGTGCCGACAGGCCTTTCCCGGGAAACGACGAACTGAAAAGGGACGTGCACCTCCTGACCA
>JAOACM010000489.1 GCA_026417845.1 Planctomycetota bacterium
CTGTGGTGGAGGTCGTTCTTCTCAGCGGGCGGGTCCTTCGAGCCGCCGCCGACCTAGACCCGCATGCCGACCGAAAGAAACTGCGCCCCTGCCCGCCGTTGAGCGCTTACGCGCTTACGAACTGCCCCCGATTCGGACAGCCCACGCTCCCGACCAAGGGCTGTATACGACATCAGGTCTTTTCCTTGAAGCCCTGTCTTTCGGCCGGTAGCTCTTGCCGTTGATCGCAATGATCCCGGTGCGGTGGAGGAAACGGTCGAGGATCGCCGCGGCCGCCGGCGCTGGCTTGACCATGATCCTCTCCGGGTGCTGCCGGCCGTCGGGCCAAGCCCGGTCGAACCGGAAAACGTACCGGCTTGGCAATTGGTGGCGCCCACAGAAAAGGTCAGGGCGCGGTCACACCAAGTGCGGTTCCGTCCCGGCCGCCGGCCAGGGGCGGAGGTCAACGCCGCCGCCTTCGCTTCCGTCTGTCCTCGCGCTCCTCCTCGCGCTCGACGGCGCTCCTGTGCGGCTTCAATTCTTCCTCTGGAGGCAATACGCCCTTTCTTTTCGCCTCTTCTCCGCCGGCTCCGACGCCACCAGGTCTTCCGTCCTGCGCGCCGTCGCGCTCACGCGCGCGTCCCCCGTCGTCCCGGCGCCTGCCTGAATCACGGCCCCCGCGCCCGGATTCCGGCGGCGGAGGCGGCTCCCAGGACGGGTTCAATACGGCCTTGCGCGAAAGCTTCAGCCGGCCCTGCTCGTCAATGGAAATCAGCTTGACCTCCATCCTGTCTCCTATTCTGCAGAACTCGTTGGGGTCCTTCACGTAGGATGTGTCGAGCTCGGAGACGTGACACATGCCTTCCACGCCCGGCAGTATTTCGAAGAAGACTCCGAAGTCACGTATATTGACGACCTCGCCCATATACACCTTGCCGATCTCAGGCACGGCGCACATGTTCTCGATATATCTTGCCGCCTCCTCCGCCTTGTCCCGTTTCGGGGAGGCGACCACGACGCAGCCTTCGTCGTCCACGTCTATCGTGACTCCGAACTGCTGCTCCAGTCCGCGGATAGTCTTGCCGCCCGGTCCGATCAGCTTTCCGATCTTGTCTACCGGTATCCGCATCTGGATTATCTTCGGGGCGTGTTCCGAGATGTTCGAGCGCGGGGCGGCCATTACGGAGGCCATTTTTTCGAGCACTCTCAGTCTGGCGGCCTCCGCCTTGGCCAGCGCCTCCGCCATTATCGCCGTGGATATACCCGACACCTTTATGTCCATCTGCAGCGCGGTGATACCCCTAGCGGTGCCGGCGACCTTGAAATCCATGTCGCCGTAGTGGTCTTCGTCGCCGAGGATGTCGGTCACGACGCAGGTCTGACCGTTCTCGATCACAAGCCCCATGGCTATGCCGGCCACTGGTGCGGAGATGGGGACGCCGGCGTCCATCAGGGCCATGGTGGCGCCGCAGACGGAGGCCATAGAGCTGGAGCCGTTGGATTCGAGGATGTCGGAGACAACCCTTATCGTGTACGGGAACTTTTCGTACTCCGGCAAGACCGGCATTATCGCGCGCTTGGCCAGCGCCCCATGGCCGATCTCGCGTCTGCCGGGCCCCCTCGGCATCTTGACTTCGCCCACGCAGAAACTGGGGAAGTTGTAATGGAGCAGGAACTTTTCCGCGAACTCCCCGCGCAGCGATTCTACGAGCTGCTCGTCCTGGACGGTACCAAGCGTGACGCTTACAATCGCCTGAGTCTCTCCGCGGGTAAATAGCGCCGACCCGTGTACGCGCGGCAGGACACCCACCTCTATCTCTATCGGCCGGATATCGTCCCTCCCGCGGCCGTCGCACCGGCGCCCTTCGAGTATCTGACGGCGGATGGCCGTCTCTTGGAGCTTTTCGAACGCCGCGCGGATATCGGCCTCCGTTGGCCTGGTCCCCGGCACCTCGCCTTCGCGCATCGCGTACTTCGCCACCAGCTCGTCGGCCAGCTTTTTCAGGGCCTCCCGCCTGCCGAATTTCCCTTCGGTCCACGCCGCCCGCTTCGCGTCTTCGAGGTGGTTCTTCAGCAGTAATTCGTAAACCTCGCGTCCCGGCGGCGGAGGTTCGGGGATCTTGGGCTTCCCGGCCGCCCTGGCGAGCTCCTCCTGCATCAGCGCTATCTCGCGGATGGCGCCCCGCGCGAACTCTATAGCCCCGATTACCGCTTCGTTCGATACCTCGGTGGCACCAGCCTCCACCATCAGTATCGCGTCCTTCGTGCCCGATATGACCATGTCGAGCGATGACTTTTCCAGATCGGCGGGGGGCGGGTTCAGGACGTACTTGCCGTCCAACATCCCGACCCTCACGGATCCGACCGGACCGAGGAAGGGCAGGGGGGAGAGGGCCAAGGCAGCCGAGGAGGCGATCATCGCAAGCACGTCCGGCTCCACATCCGGATCGGCCGACAGGACCATGGACTGAATCAGGATATCCTGCGAATAATTCTCCGGCCACAGCGGCCTGATGGGCCTGTCTATCAGGCGCATGGTCAGGATTTCCTTCTCGGTCGGCCGTCCCTCGCGCTTGTTGAATCTTCCGCCAAATATCAGCCCGGCCGCCGAGCCCTTCTCGCGGTAGTCTACCGTGAGGGGGAAGAAGTCGAATCCCTCCCGCACCTGCTGGTCGGTGGCGGCCGCCAGGACTATCGTATCGCCGCAGGTGACCACGGCCGCGCCAGAGGCCTGCTTAGCGATCTTGCCCGTCTCAATCCTGAGCTTCCGGCCTCCGATCTCCCGTTCGACTACGAACATGCCCATGCCTCCAACACGATTTCCGCGACATACCGGGAGGGAAGAGGACCGGCCGGGGTATATGCCGCGCGGAGCGGTATGCTCCTCCACTGGCGACCGTAACGGCCGACCCGGCCGCGGTCCGGCGCGCCCGATATCCGTATGAGGGATATACCGCGGGATGGCTGGCGGCGCCTCGAATCAGGTCTATCGCGCGCGCCCGGAAGGACCCCCTCCGCCCCCGTTGGGGGAGGAGCGCCTCCCGGATGCGCGCCAAGACGGGCATCGAGTCTGTCCGCGCGCCTCCCGGCGCCTCATCCGCCGGCCGCCCCGTCACCCTCCTCCGATTCGAGCCGACCCGAAAACCTGCCACAGCGAAGCTTACGACTCTGCGGTCTCAGCTGCGCGACCGGAAGTTTCCGGATCGGGCTCTGATCCCCCCCGGCGAGCCGCACCGAAAGCTACATCGCGCTGAAGGTGCATCTGTCGAACTGGCGCTGGACTGTCTCTTATACACATCTCCGAGCCCACG
>JAOACM010000490.1 GCA_026417845.1 Planctomycetota bacterium
CCTGAATGCGTCGCCGGCCCGTACGGTACCCCGCGCTGCGGCGCCGGCCGGATACACGGGTTGCTTGCGCTGGGCCACGATGTGGTCCTGGCGACCTATCCCTTCGGGGAGGACATCCGGGCGCCGGGCCTCCGCATTGTGCGGGCGCCGCACGCGCCATTGGTGAGGCGCGTACCGGTCGGGCCATCGGTCTCCAAGCTGCTGCAGGACATCCCGCTGTTCCGGACTGCGGCCCGCCTCCTGCGCGAGGAGAGGTTCGATCTCCTGCATACGCACGAGGAAGCGGCGTACTTCGGCGTCTTCCTTGCGCGGCGGGCCGGCATACCGCACCTGTACGACATGCACTCATCGCTGCCCGAAGGTTTCGGGAACTACGGCTGGCATCTGGGCCCGCTGCTTCCGGTCGTGCGCGCGGCGGAGAGATGGGTCCTGCGCAACGTTGACGGCGCGATAGCCGTATGTCCGGTCCTCGCCGGACATGCCCGCTCGATCGCGCCCGGGCTCAGGGTGACCGTCGTCGAGAACGCGCCATTCGATATGCTCTCGGGCAGAGACGATCTTCCGGAGGAAGGCGACGCTCCGGGGAAGGCGGAAGCGCCGCCGCTTTATTGCGGCGGGCTTGATCGGAATCAGGGGGCGGACCTGCTGATCCGCGCCGCGGCCATCGGCCAGGATCTGCCGCCCGTGGAGGTGTACGGCGGCAGGCCGGATCAGGTGGAGGCCGCGCGCAGGATGGCCGAAAGCCTTGGCATTGCGGACAGGATCCGACTCCGCGGTCAGGCGCCATTCGATGTCGTCTGGGGCGCGATGCGGCGATCCAGCGCCCTCCTTTCGCCGCGCGCTTCCGGCACTAACGTGCCTTCCAAAGTTTACTACTATCTCCGGGCCGGGCGTCCGATAGTTGCGACCGATATACCGGCTCACCGTCAGGTGCTGGACGGGTCGTGCGCGCTTCTGGTGCGGCCGGATCCGGAGGAATTCGCTGCGGGGCTGGCGCGCGTACTGAACGACCAGGCCCTTGCCTCCGCCATGGCATCCGCGGCCAGGAGGCGCTACGAGGAGCGTCATACCTTCCGCACCTATCTGGAAGGACTGCGGACGGCGCTGGCGCCATGGACGGGCGGGGCGGCGAAGGAGACGGGGACAGGCACAGGCCACGCGGAAGACATCTGGAGGAGGTTGGGCGCCTGCGAAGGAGGCAGCTTAGCGGGCGCGGGTGCGAAGGCAGTATGCGACGACACTGCGCCGGCGCGCGCCGGAGAGAACATTCGGAGATTTCCGGGCTGATATCCTCCCTGTCCGGAGGCGCCCCGCACCCCTTACGCAAGGTTCCCGGGAAGGATCGAGTGGGCGGAGCGGCATTGCGCGCGGGAGCCAAGGCGTCGAGTGCAAAAGGTTGCGGCATCGCGCCAGTGTAGCGGTTCTGCGCGTATGGGCGAGAGGCGGAAGGAAACGCCGCTGCCCCGATCCGGCAGGTTTTTCTCCCCATGTTCAGCATAGGTGGACTTTTCGATCTGACCGGGATAAGGATGCCCCCCGCCGACCGTCTGGACGCAATGTGCGCGGTCCTGATAAGGGCGTGCGGTCCGGGCGGAGGCAGCGCATGCGGGCGTGAGGCCGGTCCGGGCGGCGCGGTCCTGCAGGCAGGGCCGGCTGCCATGGATGCAGACACCTGTCGGCGATCCCTCGCCGTCGCCGGAGGGATCGCGGTGGTTCTGGGCGGCAGAATATACAACCGCGAGCGGCTCGCTGGGCGGCTTTCTCTCGATGGGGCGCACCTCCGGGCACAGAGCGATGCCGGACTGGTGCTGCGTCTGTGGGAGGCGGGCGGGTTGAAGGCGCTGTCTGCCATCGAGGGGGAATTTGCCGCGGCGGTGTGGGACAGTCCCGCCGGACAGCTCGTCCTGATCGCAGACGCCTTCCGGAGCAGGCCTCTTTTCTGGACGGAGCGCGACGGCTGGCTGATATTTGCCTCGGAGGTCCTCGCAGTGCTCGATGGCCTCGCAGCCCCGGGCGATGTCGAGTGGCCGGCCGTCCGCGCCTTCCTGAGGTGGGGCTGCGTTCCGGGCGGGGCGCCGCCGCTGCGCAATATCCGGACGCTCAGGCAGGGAACGGCGCTGCTGTTCGAAAGGGGGCGGCGGGAACCGGCTGAGGCAGGTGTGTTCCCGCTTCCGCTCGGAGCAGATACCGGCCGTCACGATGCCGGCGATAGCGGTGCCGGCGCGGATGGCGGTATGGACGCGAAGGGGTATGCAGGCGGCGCGGAGCCGGGATGGCGCGACCGGACCGATGCGGCCGGCCGGAGTCGGTCCCGCAGGGGCGGGCCTGTGCTGCCGGACGAGCTGCGGGCCTGTCTGGAGACCGCGGTTGCAGTCAGACTCCAAGGGGACAGACCGCCCGGAATATGGCTTTCGGGCGGCGTGGATTCCGGTCTGCTGGCGGTACTGGCCGGGCGCCTGGCCGGCGCCGGGCTGGACGCGTTTACCCTCGGCGTGGTCGGCCCTGGCTACGACGAGCGGCCGCTGGCAAGACTGTCGGCCAGGGCGGCAGGGGTCCGTCTGCACGAGTTCGAATTCAGGATCGCGTCGCTGGGGGATCTGCTGACGGCTTTCGAGGCGTTCGATGTTCCGCTGGCTGACACATCCATCCATACGACTTTCGCGCTGGCCCGGGCCACATCCGCTTCGCAGGGGACGGTCCTGTCGGGCGAAGGCAGCGATGAACTGTTCGGGGGCTATCACGAGTACCGCCTCGAGCGGCTGGCGGACTTGCTTCCCCGATGGGCGCTGCGGGCGGCTGGGACAGTAGCGCGGGCGGCGGCGCTGACGCTGCGCAGCGGCGACGACAGGTTTTCGGCCGGAGACGTCCTCCGGCGGTTCGCCTCCGGTGCCGCCGACACCGATTCGCCGCGCGCCTGGCGGTGGCGCGCGGTCCTAGACGAGGCGGATATCGCCCGCGTATTCCTGCCCGGTGGGCTGGGGAACGGCGGAGGGCCTTTGTTCAGGCGGGAGGGAGATCCGGACGAAACGGACCTGCACACCATCCTGCCGGACATGCTGTTGCCGAAAGCGGACCGTGCGGGAAAAGCCTGCGGAGTCGAGGTCCGGCTGCCATATCTGGCCCCGGAAGTTGTGGCCCTCGCCCGCAGGGCGGGCTTCTCTACTGGAAAGCGCCTGCTGAAGGCGGCGTGCGAGGGGCTTTTGCCGCCCGAGGTCGTGCGGGGGCGGAAGCGCGGCTTTTCCGCTCCGGTGAGAGCATGGCTGCGCGGTTCAGAGGCTGTCTCTTATACA
>JAOACM010000491.1 GCA_026417845.1 Planctomycetota bacterium
GTTGTGTACCGCTCTCGGGTAGCGGCTACTGCTTGTGGGACGCACGAACCGGGACGACAACAGCGCGCCATGAGCGGATGCGCTACATCTGCTGTGCCCGGGATATGGGGCGGCAAACAATTACTTGTGGACAGGCATCAAGGAAGGCCGAGCCGGTTGCGCTGTTGAGCCACCGGGGCGACTACCAGAGAGGACGCAATGGGCGGTCGTGGAAGATCACGCGCAGGTCCGCCCCCGGCGCTTTCTGAAAGTCGCTTGGGGTAAAAATCGCGGAAAACGCAATTTGGCTGGAGCGCGTTCGCTCTGAAGGGCTTGGGTAAGCTCCCCTTGCCGCCAGCGTAAGTCTCCCTCTTGTCCGGGAACATCGCAATCGGCTCAGGAAGGCCTGTCACGGATTGCGCGCGGCCACGCGGGTCCACTCTGGAGCGCTTCTGCCGGCAGCCACCTCCTTCCAGTTGCGCCACAGTAAGTCCAGCGCGACATGGGGAGGCAGACGTATCTCGCCGGTCTCGGGCGAGTAATCCAGCTCTCCTCCCAGCGGGCTGCTGACGCAATCCAGNTCCTTGCCGAGGGCCTGCACCGTAATGATATCGGCGGTCCGGTCCTTCCATATATCGCGGACGAAGTCCTGAAGTTCGCGCAGCGACGATGGATTCCTCCCTTTCGCGTTTCTGAAGGCCGGCAGGTATGTTTTCGAAAGGATGCCGGCCTTGCTGTGGGCCGCCCGGGCTTTTGCTCCGGTCGAGGCCACGGTGCCTGTAGCCGGATCGTACTCGATCGGATAGCCGTACGCGTCGCACGGCACGAGACCGTTCCTGGTCGGCAGGGATTCCGGATAGCGCCCGGTCCTCGATTTTTCCTTTTCGACGAAAGCCTTCCATTTGTCCACCCGGTACATGCTCTCGGCGTAAAGGTAGTCCTTGGCGCTCGCTTCCCTCAGGATATCCGGGTTCCGCGGATCGCGCGCTTCCTCGGCCAGTTTCGCCGCGGCTGCCGCGAACCGCTCAGACGTCCCCGCTTCCATCTTCAGCCTGGCGATGAACTGCCTGAACAAATGCCGCTTGTCCTCGGGCATCCCCGGACATTCCAGCGCCGGCTCCATGCACTCGGCGGCCTTCGCCGAAAGCCGCGGCACGTCGTCCGGGTCCTCGGGCGGGAAGATGAACAGGTAGCCCAGGCCCAGATGCAGTTTCCAGACATCCGGCTGCGAAAGGTTCCTGCAGATGGCCTCCCGGTAGAACGCCTCCGACTTCGGCTTATTCGGGTTGCGCTCCACCGCGGCCAGTATGGTGCCGGCCTGCTCGAGCGCCGATATCCAGTGCGGATCCAGGTCCAGCACCACGTCGTAGAATTTCTTCAGCAGATCGAACTTTTC
The DNA here is from genome assembly GCA_026417845.1 of Planctomycetota bacterium. Classification (GTDB taxonomy): domain Bacteria; phylum Planctomycetota; class SZUA-567; order H5-PLA8; family CALKMO01; genus CALKMO01. Next base: position 1,376 of record JAOACM010000491.1, read on the forward strand.
GCCGCGCCGGAACTCGTTGCTCACGTACTGGAGCGAGCTGAGGTAAACGAAATCCGCCATGAGCGCCTGATTGCCGACCGAACAGTACCTGAGCACCGATCCTCTCGGAAGATACAGATACTGGTCGCTTACGCCCATCTTCTTCCATCGTCTGTCCTGGTCTTCGATCCAGCCGCGGCGGACGTCGAGCGAGGTCTGGCACGATATGGCGAGGACCATTGCCATGCCGATCATCCCGGCCAGGAACGGAGCCGCACGCCGGCCGCGCGGCAGGAAGAGGGCCGCCAGCGCCAGCGCCGCGAACGCTGCCAGCGCGAATGCCGGCGCGAACCAGCCGGCCTCGCTCAGCCGCTGGGCCAGGTACTCGAACGGCGGCCTTCCCATCGTCGCGGAACCCATCGGCTGCCCTCAGAAGTTTTTCCGCCGGAACAGGAACACGGCCAGGCAGAGGACCGCTGCCGAGTAGGCGGCGCCGTAACAGACGGATTGAAACATCTCCTCTACGGGGATCGCCGCATCCCGCGTGGCCTCGTTCCGCACGTTGAAGTTGTGCAGGTTCGGCAGGAGCAGGTAGGTCGCATAGAGGAGCACGTCGGCAAGCGGCTGCTTCATGATCCTGGCAAGCTCCACTATCCACTTCGTCAGGTGCCCCACGAACACCGCCACGATCGTGAATATCGCCGACAGGATCGGCGTCGAGACGGTCCCGAAGAACATTGCTATGGCGGTTATCACGCATATCTCTACATATGTCAGCGCCAGCGCCTGGAACATGGCAAGGCTTGCCCCGCCGCCGGCCAGATGCAGGTACCCGGCGAAAAGGACGGACATAGCCAGCACGTTGGCAAGAGTGGTCAGCAGGAGGCCTGAATACTTACCCAGCAGGAATTCGTGCCTCTCCACCGGTTTGCTCAGGATCGTGTACAGAGTGNGCTTGTCCACCTCCTTGTAGACCATCTGCGTGCCTATGAAGACAGCCGTCAGCACGGAAAAGAACCATATAGTGGACAGCGCCACGTCAATCATTATCTTGCGCTCCTCGCCGATCGCCACCCAGCCGATGGCCTTCGAGACGAGGATCATAACTACCGCGAATACCGCAAGCACCCATACGATCTTGTCGCGGATGGTCTCCCTGAAGGTGTTGGCCGCGATGGCCCATATGTTCGATGCGGCCCGTTCCAATCCGCGCAGCATCCCGGCATCCGCCACGTTGCCCGATCCGGGTGCCCCGCTTCCCCGTATCTCCGTCATCTGAACCGCCCCCCGCTTCACGAATCGCAACTCCGCCTCCGCGGCCAGGACTGCGCAGGCAGCTAAGATGATACGCCCTCCCGGGGTGCATGGCCGTAAATGCAAAGCCTCTGAGCGGCCTGCAAGGGGAGGCATCCGGTGCGTATCAGTCCAGCCTCCTCCGGAACTGGCAGACAAAGGCGGGGCGGGGCCTCCTGCAACCCACACATCCCGGGTTCCGCAGGTACGGTCACACTCCCGCCCTCCCGCCGGTCCAGGTCCACGGCGTCAATCTCTGTCGCTCAGGACCACCCCCGAAGGCAGCTCCTCGGGGGATTCCTCTCCCATCGTCCGTATGAAGTACTCCTCCAGCGATTCCCTGCGCGGCACCAGCGCGACGAGGCGCCCGCCGGTCCTCTCGACTGCCTCCCGGGCCCGCAGGGCCTCCGCCTCGCCCCGGCACATTATCCGCAGAAGCTCTCCGTCGTACCACACGCGGCGCGCTTCTCTTCTGACATCCTCCGGCACCGCCTCCTCCCGGATCCCAGCGAAGGCAACCTCCACCTCCACCACGCGCCTCTCCAGAAGACTCGAAAGCACACCGCATGCGGCCAGCCGTCCCTTCCTTATAAGCGCTACCTGATCGCATATGTCCTCAACGTCGGACAGTATGTGCG
>JAOACM010000492.1 GCA_026417845.1 Planctomycetota bacterium
AAGAGACAGACCCGGCATACACCGCGCGCCGTGGGGTAATTCCTGCGGAGGAATCCAGGGCGCGGAGAGGATGGAGGATCGCGGAGTATCCCGTGGCATCTGGAGAGGCCCCTGAAGGGCGCGGCGCGGGAGTACCAGAAAGCAACATACGGAGGGGAACGGTGGCGAAAAGAAAAATATCGCGCAGGGTGGAGGGCTTTACCGAGTCGGTCATAAGAGAGATGACGAGGCTTTGCGAGGAGCACGGCGGCATAAATCTGGCCCAGGGTTTCCCGGACTTCCCCACGCCGGAACCTCTCCGGGAGGCAGCCAAGGCCGCAATAGATGCCGGACACAACCAGTATTCGATCACATGGGGCGCCAAATCGTTCCGCGACGCGCTGACGGCCAAGGTGAAGCGCTGGACGGGGATCGAACTCGATCCGGAGCGCGAGGTCACCGTATGCTGCGGGGCCACCGAGGCGATGATATCGGCGCTGATGGCCGTAGTAGAGCCGGGCGACGAGGTAGTGGTCTTCGAACCTTTCTACGAAAACTACGGTCCGGATGCCATACTGTCCGGCGCCAGGCCCGTCTTCGTAACGCTGCGGCCGCCTGAGTGGACGTTCGATCGCGACGAGCTGGCGCGGGCGTTCTCGCCGGACAGGACAAAGGCGATAGTTATCAACACGCCGCACAATCCCACCGGCAAGGTCTTCTCTCGGGAGGAGCTGTCGTTCATAGCGGAGCTTTGCATAAAGTACGACGCGCTGGCGGTGACGGATGAGATATACGAGCACATCGTCTACGACGGGCTGGAGCACGTCCCGATATGGACGCTGCCGGGGATGCGCGAGCGCACGATAACGATAAGCGGCATGTCCAAAACCTACGCTGTGACCGGATGGCGGATCGGCTGGTGCCTGGCGCCGCCGGAGATATCCGGCGCGATACGAAAGGTCCACGACTTCCTCACCGTCGGCGCTCCGGCCCCGCTCCAGGAGGCATCCGTGACCGCCCTCCGCTTCCCGGACGAATACTACGACGCCCTGAAGCGGGATTACGCGGAGCGGCGCGAGACGATGCTGAACATCCTCCGCGAGACCGGCTTCGAGGCATACACGCCCCGGGGGGCGTATTACGTCATGACAGAGATAAGTCCGTTTCTCGACGCGATGGGGATCGGAGATTGCGGCGCTTTCTGCAGGAGGCTGGTCGCCGAGTTCGGCGTGGCGCTGGTGCCGGGGACCAGTTTCTACAGGAAGAGGTCGGGCCTCGGCCGAACGCAGGCCAGGTTCTGCTTCGCCAAAAAGCGCGAGACGCTGGAGGAGTGTGGAAGACGGCTGAGGCGTCTGAGCGACTTGACGCGCGCGGCGAGGGGGAAGGCGCGCCCGTGAGCGGCGCGGGCGACATCCGGAGCCCGGTGGTGCGATCGGCGCGGACGACCGTCCGTATGCTGGCCGGCCCTCCGCGGGGTATATAATGTAATGAAGGCGCGGGCGGTCGCGGTTTCCCCCGAAGGCGAGGGTGGGAACGTATTTGTTTGCCGGGGTCAGGCTGGGGGCTGCTATGCGTAGTGGTGCGCTTGAGCGGGGAGAGCGATAGCGCTACCGCATGTACCCGGCACCCCTGTGCCCTACACATACGGGGCGGCAAACAACTACGTGGGAACAGGGAGCGCCGCGCCGGTCGCGCGCGGGGACTTTCGGATAGGAGGCAGCGCGCCGTATGAGTCAAATCCTTCGAGTCGCGGTCCTTTCCTTAGGATTGTCCTGCGCCATCGCGGCCGGCGCACATACCCAGGACTGGCACCAGTGGCGCGGGCCGGCGCGGCTGGGCGTCGCCGAGGGCGGCCCGCCCATCCTCACTCCCTGGCCGGCCAAGGGGCCGAAGAAGGCCTGGGAGGCTGCCGGAATACCGGCCCACCAGAATGGTGCCTTTGGCAGCATATCGGTCGTGGGCGACAAGGCCTACCTCTTCGTCAACTGGAAGCGTCAGGAACCAGTGCAGACCAGGAAACTCCAGGACGCCAGGCTCAGGAACCTTGGCTGGGCGCCGGAGAAGTCCGCAGTGCCGGAGGAATTGCTGAAGGCCGTCGAGGAGGCCCGCCTTTCGCCGGAAAGGGAAAGCGTGAAGAGGAACGAGGTACAGGCATGGACGAACAAATGGCTGGAAGACAGGAAGCTCGACGACGAACAGAAAAGGAAGTTCGGCGGGTTCCTGGCCAGGCGCCTGGCCGCCGGGAAGGACGCCCTTCCGTTCGACGTGTTGGACAAGCTGGCGACCATCAGGGACAAGGAATTCCCCGACCAGGCCGCGCTGGACAAGTGGTTCGAAGAGAACGGCATAACCGGCGATATGAGGACGCGCATTCAGCGCGAGATACCCTCGGCGAAAGAGGTCGCCAGCGATACGATCCTGTGTCTGGACGCCTCATCCGGTCAGATCCTCTGGAAAAAGGAATATCCTGGGATCGCCACCCAGTGGGGGTCATCAAGCACGCCGTTCGTTGCCGGCGATCGCGTCTATGTCGCCGGACACTCGACGGTCTACTGTCTCGACGCGGCGAAGGGAGACGAGATATGGAAGATACAGGTCCCCGGTAAAGAGGTGTCTTCCTCGCCGATCGTCATTGACGGCGTTGTCGTGATACTGGCCGGCCGGCTTCTGGGCCTGAACGCGACCGACGGAAAGACGCTCTGGGAACAGAAGGCCGTGACCGGCAACAATCCGTCGCCGGCGGCGTGGACGCGCGGGGACAGGACGTACGCCATATGCAACTCTGGCGGCGGGATATTCTGCGTGGATCCGAAGAGCGGCGAGGTGGCCTGGAAGGTTCCGGGCGGGGGAAACGGCACCGTGGCCGTATCCGGCGACACGATGGTATTGCTGGCCGATAAAAAGGAGACAGGCCTGATCGCGTACAGGCTCGCCCCGGACAAGGCCGAAAAATTATGGGACCACCCCTTTTGCGACCGGGGGTCCACGCCCGTCATACATGAGGGCCACGTTTACGGGATAACGGGGCAGGGCGGGAAGGCGTACTGCGTCAGGCTTGAGGATGGCAAGCTGATGTGGGAACAGGCGGTCGGCGCGACAGAGATATCCTCGCCAGTGCTGGCCGACGGGAAGGTGCTGACCGTGCTCGGCGGCGGCAACGTGCTGATGTTCAGGGCCTCGCCGGAAAAATTCGAGCAGCTGGGCAAGGCCCAGCTCGGCATAGTCGGCTGTTCGACCCCATCGGTGGCTGGCGGCAGATTGTTCGGCAGGGCGCAGAACGCGGTCGTCTGTTACGATCTGATG
>JAOACM010000493.1:0-2994 GCA_026417845.1 Planctomycetota bacterium
CCTGTACCTTTCGCTGCCTGCGTCGTCCCCTGCCCGCGGCGAACATCTGTCCCGACCCCGCCGCGCCCTTCTGTCTCCCGCTACCCTGCCCTCATTCGTGCGCCGTGCCGTCCCGCGACCGGCCGCACCCGCCGCGGCTACCTGCTCGGTATCTCCTGCCACAGCCACACCCTGTACCCGCTGGCGGCCGGCAGGTAGACCGTCGCGCGCGACCCCAGCGAGTTGCTCGACGAGCGGCAGTCGTAGTAGAAGTACGCGTAGTTGTTGAACACTATGCCCTCATCCCGACAGACCAGCGACCCGAACATCTCGAAGTTCTGCGGCCGGCCGCCGAACAGGTGGTTAGTATAGAATATGCCGTGTATCTTCTCCGGCCGCCCGGTGGAAATGCTCTGGATGTACGAATCCGGAAATGACGATTCGTAGTATTTTCTCGCTATCCTCGCGGTAAGGTCGGTCGAATCGTACCGCGTGCCGCCGTCGTTGGCTGTGTAGTCGCCGTGGAACTTCTTCGTGACCGGGTCGTAGTAGCCTATCGCCTGGTCGGTCGGGTCGGTCTGGTAGGATTGCGTCATGGCATCCTGGAAGCCGGTCCTGAAGTAGTATCTCGCCGTTCCCCATGCATCGCTGTCGTCGTACATGCCGCCGCCAGCCGGCTTGTCGCTCCTTGCCATGCGATAGTACTGGCCGACGATCACGCTGCCTTTTGTCGCGAAGCCGACCATGTCCTTATCATTGTTATTGGTCTGGAGCGTGTTGTAGAAGTTCGGGTCGTTCTGTTGCCACTGCGGAGGATTCACGTAGGTGACGTTGCCGACGATGTGAGTATTGCGGCCGACGTAAATTGATCCCCTCCCGGTTATCCTGCCCCGGATTACCAGATCGTTGGTTATCACCACGGGGCCTGTTATCTTGAGCGGCTGGGCGTCAGTGCCTATCAGCGCCACGTTGCCGTTGCGATCCTGTTTGGCGGGATCCGTTTCGAGCTTCTTGTCGGCCGGCACGGCGGTCCTGACGATTTTTCCCGCCCCGTCCACCGTGGACATCAGACCGACCTCGCTTGGATCGTCGCCGTAGACGCCGTTCACCACGACCTCCCAGTCCGCCTCGTTGTTCGGGTTTCCGCCGGGCCTGAGCTGCTTGATCGTGCCGCCCTCGCGCAGCGCCAGCTCCTTGTACCTCGCAAGATCCCCCAGGTACGGCATATCGAGCGGCGCCTGTTTCTGAAACGTGCTGACCGTGCCGTCGTAACCGGCCGGGTAATCTATCCTGTCCATCGTGCCGTTGCCGTTGGCGTCTTCGCCCGGATCCAGCAGCCCGTTGCCGTTGGCGTCCTCCGTATAGGCGGGATTCGTAGGCGGCATCAGCGCCCGGCGCTCGGCAGGCTGGGATGCGACAAACGCCTTGTAATCGGCCAGGTTATGGTATCTGACGCAGCTCAGACCGTTTACGACCCCCGCCGCGTTCAGGGCCGGGTTCAGTGCCGCGAAGAGCAGGCCGTCAACCCACGGCGCGCCGGCGAACCCCAAGTTGCCGTTCGCCCCCATGCCTCCGAACAGCTTGATGCAGCCGGAACCGTTGTCGTACATCCAGCCGTAGTTATTGGCGAAGTAGGCGAAATCGAAGACGCGGGAGGGCTGGATGAAGTTGTACCTGACCACCATGCGGACGGTCTTGTACGCCCAGCCCCTCCTGTCCGCTTTGTTCGTGGGATCGCCGTTGCCCGAAAATACCCTGGCGGCCGCCTGCAGCTCCAAGTCAACGTACGACCTGTCGGCCGGCACGCTCCCGAATACCCGCGACGATATCGTCGCCTCGCCCTGTCCGAACTGGAACCAGGTCCTGTTGTAGGCGGTCCCTTCGATGGCGGCCGCCGGCTCTCCGCCGTCGCGCTCCCTGTTATTGTTGGAATCGTTGGATGTGACGGCAAGCCATACCACCCGGTCGCGCGGGTCGGGCCTTGTGCCGGCACTGGCTACGAAATCGGCCCATATCTTCTGCATGTTCGTCTTGACCGCGGCCTGCGCGATCTCCATCGCCCGCGCCTCGGCCATCCCGTACTCGAGCGATTCGCTGGTATCCTTGACCCTCGACGCGAACCCCAGGCACATCATCATGAGCACCGTCACGAATACCAGCGCCAGAACCAGCGCCGAACCGCGCTCGCCCCCTCCGATACCGATTCGAGTCCTCATAGTCGCTGCCTCCTTTACCAAGCCCATCAGTTGCGAACGCAGAACGTCCGTCTGGCCGTCATGACGATTATGTTCGGACTGACCACCGCCGCGTCCGAAAACGCTACGCCCTGCGGATGCGGCGGCATGTTGGGATTCGGCTGAGGCGAGGCGGCATCAACGAAGCGTTTTATCGTCAGCGTGACGGATCGCTTCGTACAATCCACGTTCACCCGGAACGAGTCCAGCGGGACGGGCGTGCCGGCGACAGGCACGAACGGCGGGGGCACGTTGGTGAAGACGATGCGTCTGTCGGTCGTTCCGCCGAACGAATCGTATCCTATGTCGTCCAGCCTCCCGTCGCCGTCGGCATCCTCCACCTCGCGCCATATCACCCCGTCGTTCCGCACGCCGTTCCCATCGCGGTCCAAGCCGTCAATGTCGTTCGGATCGTAAAGGCTCTTGTTGCCCGATGCGTACTTCGCGTTCTCCCTTTCCGACGGCAGCCAGTAGTACGATATCCTGTCGCCATAGACATATTCCATGTCCGGAGCCTCGCCCGCCACATGGTAATACGGATTCAACCCCTTTATCCGGCGGAAGGAGATCATGGGAGGCTTGCCGGCCTCGGTGCCGGCGTACGATTTCAATTCCTCTCCCTCGCTGACCGATATCCACCTCAGCCCGATCAGCATGTCGTCTATCATCTGCTCGGCCAGCCTGACCTGGCCGTATATCGCCCCGTGGAGGGCCACGCCATCCGAATACATCTTAAGCGCGCCCAGGAAGCCCGCGATAACCGTCAGCATGATGGCTGTCT
>JAOACM010000493.1:3004-3281 GCA_026417845.1 Planctomycetota bacterium
TGTAGCAGTTCCGGCCAGCAGCATGTGTCGCAATATGCGCGCGAGGCGCGACCCGGTAACATCCGGTCGCCGGGATACTGCGTCGCGCCAAGCGTCCGGGGGAGATCGCCTGCGCGAGTCCAAGGGCAAATATTAAATGACCTTTCGGCTCCCTCATGTCACAACCTCTTGTCAGGGAACACGATAGAAAACAGATCCACCCGCTGCACCCCGTACACGCCCTGCCACCTGACGGTAACAACCACCGGCAGAATGAAAAAGCCTTCCGTCATCGGAT
>JAOACM010000494.1 GCA_026417845.1 Planctomycetota bacterium
AGATGTGTATAAGAGACAGTGCCTGGGCCGAGCCCGGCCGCATCCAGCGCCCACAGGCATGCCCATGCCGTCAGACACGATACCGCGCACGCCGGCACGACCCGCGCCAGGAACGCAGCCCATCCGCCCCACTCCGCGCCGGCCCCACGAGTCCTGGCCGCAAGCACCGCCGCCATCGCTGCCGCCTTAGCCGTGCGCGACACCGCGAAGCCGAGCCCCACCGATCCATGCGCCAGCGATGTCTTCCCGGCCGACAGCACTATGCCGACATGCAACGCGATGGCCGCAAGCTCGAGCAGCGCGGGCGTCCGGGCATCGTCAGTGGCGAAAACCGCCCTCGTCAGCAGCAGTTCGATACCGAAGCCGAAGGCACCCAGGGCGTAGAATGCCAGCGGGACCGATATCATGCCGGGAGTCCCGGGCAGCAGCAGGGAGGCGGCCTGCCCCCTGAGCATGAACATCAGCGCGCTCAAAGGCAGAAGGATCAGGACCATCACCCGCAATCCGCCGCTCAGCGTCCGGACGAATCCGGCCCTGTCGCCGGAAGCATGCTGGGCCACGAGAAACGGGAATAGCGCGTAACCGAGCGGTTCGACTAGGAACCTGAACGGCGCCTCGACTATCCGGTAGCTGAACTCCAGCCCCATGTAGTAGCCGCGATCGCCGAACCGCGCGTTGAATTCGCCGCCGAAGTAGATATCAAGCACCCGCCGCGCGCCGACGAACAACACCGCGTACAGCAGCGGCCACGCGGCCTCCCGCCAGACGGCGCGGAAGTCTCCGTCTTTCAGATCTATTGCGAACCGGTACGCCGGAAGGTCCCTGCGCAGCGCGAAAAGCTGGATCGCTAGAAGTCCGGCCGCCCCAAGGAGCACTCCCATCGCTATCCAGTATATCCCGCTCCGGAGCGCCCACTCCCGGCCTCCGCTTCCCCCCAGCCACGCCGCGGCCACCACGGCCAGCAGCGGCAGCAGCGAACAGACCTTGTAGGCCAGGTCCCCGAGCGCCGACTCGGCAAAACGCCTGCTGCTCTGCAGGAGACAGTATGCAACGCCGCCCAGAACCAGGAACAGCCCGGCTGGAACCATTATCCTGAACATCGCCCGCGCCAGGACCATGTCGCGGGCATATTCCGCCTCAATCCTCGCCGCGGCCTCTGCCGCCGCCCCCTCTGCCGGTCCGGCGGGCGCTATGTCCTTGTGGACGAACAGCAGCGAATTCACGCCGTCAGGATATAACGCCCCGGCGATAAGCAGCGGCGCGACTATCAGCGCCAGAGCATTTGCGAAAAAACCAGCCAGGCGGACGGATCGCTCCTCCCCCATCCGCTCCCGAACCCGCACCAGCGCCGGCATAAGCACCGGAATGATCGAGTAGCGCATTATGTCGTAGAACATCACGGCGAGGACGGCCATCGCCAGGTACAGCTCGGCCTGAAAGCGATCGGCCTTCTCCGCACCGTATACGAAGGGCAGCAGAAATTTCTCCACGCCGCCCATCAGCTTGCACGCTACGGTTATCGCCGTGATGATCAGGGACGCCTTTACGATCTGACCTGCGAGCGATCCCGTCCCGGCCGTCCGCCCGGCTTTTCCGCTGCCCGAATCGCCGGCGATCTCCGACATTCCTGCATGCCTCCTGCATTCCCCGCCCGCGCCTCGCCGCGGGCATCTTCCGCCCGGTCCGCTCCCCTTCCCGGTAAGGCGGAGATTGCCAGCCAGGACCTTTCTTCACGGCGGCTGGATGGAATCCGGCGGGTCGCGACGGCACGACCGGTCTTTCCCGGCGACTGCGGCTCACGCCCTATGGACCGCCCGCCCGTCCGCTGGGGCCGGAACGACCAGCCACGCACCGGGACGTACCGGGCCGCGCAGCGCCAGAAATACCCCGCCGACGATCCCCCATATCAGGCGCCACACAACGTCAACCAGCGAGAACGCTATCGCTACCGCCGGCGACAGCCCCAGCAGTTTCATGAAGCCCCAGTCGCGCACCCCGACACCATTGATGGAGGGCACTATCGTCATAAGTATGACCACGATCGGCACCGCCGCGAACACCGTAACGAACGGAATGTCGCCGCCTACCACCTTGGTCCCGACGTAATAGTAAAAGACGATGTTCACCTTCAGCAGCAGACTGGTCAAGAATATCCTGGCCAGCATGAGGCGCTGCTCGCGGTACCTGGCGGCCGTCTCCACCACTGTCAGGAACTTCGAGGCCATGGTTCCCAAGAGCGGGAGCCCGCGGAAGGCCTCCAGAACCGCCGCGAAGACCGAAACCATCCTAGGATGCAGCATCGCGGCGCACATCACGGCCGACACCGACCCGGCTGCGGCGAACGTCCAGATACTCGATGACAGATCCTCGCTCAGCCCGCTTCCCGCCTGCGCCGCCACCGCGATCAGCGCTATTACTATCAGCGTGAACACGCCGATTACCCGCTGGATCACCACGACTGTGCCGGCGCGGACGAAATCGCTACGCCCTTCCGCCCCGAACACGGCTATGGCGCTGTCGCGTATCCGGACCACATCCCCTCCGATGTTCGTCGGCAGTATGTTATTGAAAAGCCCGGCGATTATGTTGGACGTCATCAGCGGCCAGAAACGCGCCATCCTCCCCTGGACTGCGATCGTCTGTCTCCAGTTCCAGCTGGTTATCAGGTATCCCAGGAAATGGAAACTGCCTGCGAATAAGAACCATTCCCATCGGTCGAGGAACCCGAGGACCTGCTTCCAGACCGAAGCCCAGAATCCGCGCCCCCATGACTTCGCGGCGACCAGGCCGCTTCCGTCGTACGCAATCGCTATCAGAGGTCCGGACTCGTCCCGCACCCAGCCGCCCTTCGCATCCCTGGCAGCCATGCAGTAGGTCACCCGGACGGCATCTGGAAGCGGCTCCTCCCTGATGGGCAGCAGCTTCCTCGGGTGGCTTCGCATCGAGAAGACGGCCCTGAGCTTCGCACCCACCCTCTCGCCGAACCCTGCCGGTCTGACCGGCTCCGGCGGGTCGGCCTCTACCTCCGTCCTCGTCGTCTTCCCAGCCTCGATCCTTTCAAACGTTCCGTTGGCCGGGCCGGCCTGGAGCGATACGAGGTACCAGATCAGCAGAGCGCTCAACAGTACCTTTACGGCATTGCCGACCGCGGGCCGGATGAGCGACCGTCGCGGCTGGGCGGCCGGTCCGCCGCCGGTGGCAACCGGAGGATCATGGC
>JAOACM010000049.1:0-13794 GCA_026417845.1 Planctomycetota bacterium
AGAGACAGGTAAGGAGCCACGCGAAGCGGCTGAAGGGGACAGGTTGATAGACGAGATGGCCGCGCTCGCACTGTGCGGTCGCGCCGATCGGACACGCGCCGGCCTGGCCGTCAGATTGATGGATCATGGTCATGCTCAGGTGCGCATAGCCGCCGCGATAGCCCTTGGCGGGGCGTTCCGGGCGGATGGTAACTGCGCGAGGACGGCACCGGAGATACAGGAGCTCAAGCGGCGGGCACATAACGATCCTTCCGCTCTGGTGCGGGTGGCCTGTTGTGTGTCCCTGTATGCGGCCGGCGAGAAGGACGATGCCCGCCGCTCGCTCATAAAATGGCTGGAGGACCCGCGATCGCACCCGACCGTCGCGGCCTACGCCGCTCTGGCGCTCGGCGAAATGCCGCACGAGGATACATACAGGGCGCTGGCCGGGGCGCTGGCGCACAAATCGGAACTGGTCCGCCTGAACGCGGTCCTGGCTCTCGGGCATATGCCGCGAAAGGAAAACGTGGACCTGCTGATCCGGCACGGCGCGGCCGAGACCGATATGGCGACGCGCGGAGAGATCGCCCTGGCGATGATGAACCACGATCCCGAGCCGCGGATCGGCGCTTTCCTGCGCGGCTACCTGCGCGACGCCCGCGCCATGGTCCGCTCGCGGGCTGCTATCGCGCTGGAGAGGTACGATGATCCGGACACGACGAAGGAACTGCTCGCACTCCTCAGGGACCGGGAGGACGACGTCCGCGCACAGGCGGCGCTGTCTCTGGCGGCGCGCAAGACCCCGGCCGGCAGGGCCGAGCTGGAAAAGCTGCTGCGGACGGAGGAATCGGAGTTCGTGCGGTGGTGCGCGAAGGCAGCGCTGGAAAGGATGTCCAACGGGAAGGCGCTGCCCGGTCTGTTCGACATGCTGGTCGAACGGAGGCGCACGCTTCACTGTTCGCCGGCCGACGAGATGGAGCGGCTGTACACGCAGGCCTACTCGGCCGTCCTCAGACTGGACTCGCGCGACATGGCCGAAAAATTGCGCGGGCGTTCCAGCAGCGCGGGCGACCTCGACAGGCGCGACGGCGCGAAACTTGCCGACAGCCCGCAGGCTCCTCCTGAACCGCCTACGTCCGAGGCTATAAGGAAGCGGATAGGGGATCCCCCGAAGGAGCCGATGCCGCCTGATCCTCCGCCTTCAGTGGAAAGGTTCCTGGATCGGGAGAGCTATGATCGCGCCGTCCGCGACCTCGGCTCATGCTGGGCCTCGCACCCGGGCCCGGAAAAGATAGAAGATGCCCCTTCGGCCGAGCGCGAATGGCTCAAAAACTACATCCAGCAGTACCGCGATGCCTACCGGAGATATCTGGACGATGTCAGAAGGTACTCGGTCGAGAGGAAGGCTTACGAGAAGGCGGTCGCGGAGTATCGGGAGAAGATGATGGAGTACGAACGCAAGGAAGCGGAAACCAGAGCTGAAATGGAGGCAGCGTGGGAAGAATGGGAGAGGAGGGTCCAGGCCGGTATGCGTTACCAGGACGAACTCGGCCGGTTCAGCCGCCAGGGAGAAAAATTCCTCGGCGACCTCGACCGCATCCTCGACCGCTACTCCAGACCGTCACTCGGCGGCGGTCTGCTTTCCAACGACGACCTGAAGAGAATGCAGGAGAGCAACAGGTTCCTGTTCGGGCAATACGGTCTGCCCAGTCTCAATCCCGGCGATGAGCGCGGGAGCGCGAAACTCATCTTCCTGCCTTCCTCTCCGGTAAGCCCGGAGGGGGACCTGGTCCAGTGGTTCAGGAGGTTCCTGTACCACCGCGACGGTTCGGAGACATCCTACGATTCGGCCACGGATCCGCGTTTCAGGTGGTAGATGGCCCGGCGCCCCACGCCGAGGCACGCCGATCAGGGTGCATGGCCGTAGCTGAAAAGTCGAATAAGGGGCTTCCAGAAGCCTTCGAGGGGGGAAAGGCTGGCCTTCCGGTGCCCCTCCCCAGCCTCCGAGTCTGCGCGAATTACCTCTGCCAGTCTCGAACGCCAGCTGGTATCCGCATTTACGGCCATACCCCCCGCCGATCAGCCGCTGATCGTTTTTATTTCCGTCCCGCCGGTCGCTGCGGTACAATCTTCCGTGCGCATACCGGCGGGGGGCCGGCTGCCGGGAACTCGCGCGGCCAGCGACATGCCCGGGCAGGAGAGGGGAGGAGGCCCGGACGGGCGCAGCGCCTTTGGGGAACGCTCCGCGGCGCCCCGCGCGGATGGGAGGAGGGACCATGCCATGGTGAAGCAGAGGACCGGGCTTCTGCCGAGGGTAAGGATCGGGAATCTGGAAGTCACCAGGCTGATCGTCGGGGGCAATCCGTTTTCTGGCATCTCACACCAGACCGACACCCGCGACTGGGAGATGCGCGACTACTACACGGCCGCGCGGATCAAGGCCGTATGGAAGGAGTGCGAGAGGCGCGGGATAAACGCCTGCATCGCCCGGATGGATAACCACATGATGCGGCTCAGGCGCGAGTACGTGAACGAAGGCGGGAAGCTGCTGTGGATAGGCCAAACGGCGCCGGAGATCGCCTCGATCGAGAACAACATCCGGGCCGCGAAGGTATTCGGCGCGTCGGCGGTGTTCATCCAGGGGGGCGTGGTGGATCGCCATTTCCGCGAAGGGAAAGCCGAGGAACTCCGGAAGCCCCTGGCGCTCATCCGCGAGCTGGGCATGGTCCCCGGCATCGCGAGCCATGATCCGGACAACCACCGGCGCGCCAGGGATATGAAACTCGACGTGGATTTCCACGCCGTGTGCTTCTACCGGGTAGAAGGCCGCAAGGGGGTCATATACGGGCCGAACGATCCGGATGAACGGTTCGTTTCTGAGGACCGCGATAAGGCGGCTGTTCTGCTGAGAGAGCTGGAACGTCCATGCATCGCCTACAAGATACTGGCCGCCGGCAGAAACGATCCTGCGGAAGCCTTCCGCTTCGCCTTCGCACACGCCAAGCCGACAGATGCCGTGGCGGTCGGGATGTTCGTAAAGGATAAGAAAGACATGGTGGCGGAGGATGTAAGGCTCGCCCTCGAAGCCATGAAGAGCCTGTCCGAAAACCCGTCGGAATGCACGAGGCAATGAGCCTGTTGCGCTGTTGGTCCGGCAATTGTTTGCCGCCTCGTATGTGTGCGGGGCACAGGGGCGTGGGCGCCGGGTGTATGGCGAGCGATATCACTGTTCAGCCCGGGCACACCATTACGAGCAGCCCCCCGGCCTGTCCCCGGCAAACGATTACCTGGTTCGCAGGAGCGTCAGAGGGGACTTAACGTACAGCGGGCCCATAATATGTAGGATCGCAGCAGGCTGAGCGGACCCATTTGCAGCAGCGCCACTGTTGTCCCATTCGGGCGCGCCACTGCAGATACAGATGGCAGTCGCCCCCCGGACGCGGCAAACAATTACTCAACCGGTTGCGCCCCCGCGGAGGTAACTGTCTGCCGCGGCCGGTTGTGCGAGCAGCGGCCGGGCATATCCGCTGTTATGACGCTGTTATATCATGCTGTTCGGGCGCATCACTACAAACAGCAGCGCAGCCTGAACGCAGTAAACAGCTACCCGCGAAGCCGGCCTCCGTTTTGCCGGATCTCCTCACGCGCCGCCTCCCCGGTCTCCCTCGTGCCGAGGAAACGTTCGAGGACTGCGATAAGTTCTTCCCGCCAGGCCGCCCTGTAGAAATTGTGGTTGGCCCCGGCAACGACATGAAAGGAAGCATCCAGCCCGCTCCGGGAGGCGAATTCCCGGAAGGACGACCGGGCGCGGGTACCCTCCTCATCCGCCCCGCCATATACGAACAGGCAGCTGCCGCGGTAGTTTGCCAGAGCCTTCCCGATATCGCGCCTGGAGTCCTTCAGGTTTCTGCCTCCGGTCCTCTCCCTGTCCGACGCAGCGATATTCTTCCGGATGCGGCCGAAATCTATCTCTCCCCTGAACAGTTTCCGCCATGTCTCGGCCCGGAATATTCTGACGGCGTAGGCTTTGACGTTCCTCCATCGTCTCGCGGCGTCCACGTCTCTCCCCCGCGAAGGCTGGAAGGGATACGTCGAGAGGGCGGCAACGCGGGTTATGCGGGGCAGGAGCGTGGCGGCGCCGAGGGCGACGTTGCCGCCGGAACACAGACCCACCGCCGCGATCTCGTCCGTACCGGCGGCATCCATCGCCAGGCGACAGGCGGCGAGCGCGTCCTCGATCATCATGTCCAGATCGGTCTCGCCGAAGACGCCCTCCGAGTCGCCCCTGCCGCGGAGGTCGAACCTGACGCACAGCAGCGAGATGTCGCGGGCGAGGCGGTCGGCTATTCCGGCCAGTATCCCCGCCGGCCCGGCCCTGGGGCCGCTCCACCCCGGCACCAGTACCGCCCCCCCGGCAACCCTGCCGCGCGGCCTGTGGATCGCGGCCCACAAGGTCCTGCCGTCGGCAGCCGCCAGCCGCGTTATCCCGCGGACGATGCCGCCGCACTCGACCGGGGACTCGATCCGCATCCTGACGCTCCTCCGATTCCGCTCCCGCAGTCGCATCCGCCTCCATCGCGCGAACACCCGGCCCGCGGGAAGCCCGGGCCGCGCGCGGCGGCCGGGCTCAGCGGCAAAGCATCTCGCGCATGATTGGAGGAAACGCCGGGTAGAGGAGGCGGCGCGGCAACGGCGCCGCGCCGGACTCCTACAGGGCGAAGTCCGCCCCAAGGTATATTCGCCTGGCCTCCGCGTTCCGCACGATCTCCTCCGGCGTCCCGTGTATCCATATCCTGCCCTCGTCCATTATATAGGCGCGGTCGGTGATTGAGAGCGTATCCCGGACGTTGTGATCCGTCAGCAGTATGCCCATGCCGCCGTCGCGGAGCCTGCGGAGGTGGTTTTTCAGCTCGCTGACGGTTATCGGGTCTATGCCGACGAAAGGTTCATCGCAAAGCATGAGTTTCGGATTGGTGACAAGGGCGCGGGCTATCTCGAGCCGCCTCCTCTCGCCGCCGGACAACGTGAAGGCCATGCCAGCCCTGCGGGGCTGAAGGCCGAGTTCGGAGAGCAGTTCCTCCAGCCGCCTCTCGCGGAACGCATCATCGAAACCCGGCTGCATCTCCAGCACGGCTCTGAGGTTGTCCTCCACGGTCATCCGCTGGAAGACGGAGGGTTCCTGGGCGAGGTATCCGAGGCCGAGCCTGGCCCGCTTAAACATGGGGAGCCTGGAGACGTCGCGGCCATAAAGAAGAACCCGGCCGGAATTCGGCCTGAGCAGTCCCATGATCATGCGGAAGGCGGTGGTTTTGCCGGCCCCATTCCGACCCAGCAGCCCGACGATCTCGCCCGCCCGTACGACGATGCTGACGTCGTTGACGACGACCCTTTTCCCGAACGACTTGACGAGATGTTCGGCGGACAGGAGCGGAACGTCGAGGCTGGCGGAGGGGATGGCGATCCGCACTCCCGACGCAGTCTTCCCTCCCTCGGACATGCGCCGTTGCCTCCCGCTTCAAAGACGAACCGTCGGATGCCGGCTGGCGCGACAACCGCCAGGCGTCTCCAGCCGCAGGAAGTGGTCCCTGCTGCGGGAAACCCCGAACCGTACCGGGGTAGACGGCTCCGGTTCCCATCGGGCGCACGGCCGGATCGCGGCACGAGGCCGGACGGACACTACGGGGAGCAGTCATTCCCGCCCTCTCCCGGAGGAGAGAGCGGCGGACGAAATGCTATTTCAGAGGCGAGGGCGTCCCGGGCGCCGCGATGGGGTTGCGTACGCCGGTTGCCGCGGCCGGTTCGACGGCTTACTTGACCGGTCCCTTGTACTTGCCCTTGAAGGCGTTCGACTTCCAGAAGCCGCCGCACGTCGTGCCGTAGTCGAGCCCCCATGCCGAAAGCCCGACCGCGAGGTCCACGTTCGCGCCGTCCACAACCCCGGCGGTCAGCCCCGCCGCATCAAGCTCGTCGCCGTATGCGTATCCGCTCACAAGCCCCGCGGCCTTGAACTTCGCCTCCCCGCCCTCCAGCGTCCCATCATCATTCCGCCCGGCCTTCAGCGCGAACTTGAAAACATCCGTCTTTATCCGTCCCTTCGCGTCCATCGTTCCCGAGACGACCGCCCCGCCGACATCCAGCGTAACGGTTTCCCCTTCGACGTCCTTGCCTTTGGGAGCCAGGAGCGTACCGGATGCCTTCATCGAGACGCCCTTCAGTCCGACGAAGGACCTTGCCACCGCCAGATTCGCCACGTTCATCGGGACCGCGCCGCTTCCAGTCACCAGCACCGTCAGCGTGCCGGTAGCGCTGCCGCCATACCCATCCGATACGGTGACCGTCACCGCGTAGGTCCCGGCCGCGGCGAATGTGTGCGTCGGGTTCTGGTCAGTCGAAGCGGCGGTGCCGTCGCCGAAGTTCCACGAATAGGTCAGCATGTCGCCGTCGGCATCGCCAGCGGTTATGGCGAACGCCACGGCCTGACCCGCCCCAGCCGGGTTCGGCGCCGCCGAAGGCCCGGAGGTTATGACCGGGACACTGTTGCCCGTCAGGGCCAGCGAATGGTTTCCTCCACCGGCAACGGAGGAAGTGCCCGTCAGGCTGGAAACCTGGACCGGTACGCACCTGGACACCTTCGTCCCGTCTCCAAGCTGGCCGGAACCGTTAAATCCCCACGCCCAGACGGTACCGTCGCTCTTGACGGCGAGCGAATGATTTTCGCCGGCCGCTACGACGGAGGCCCCGGTCAGCCCGGATACCCGCACCGGCGTCCCTCTGTCTTGCCACGTTCCATCGCCGATCTGGCCGTTATCGTTGGCTCCCCAGGCCCATACGGTGCCGTCGTTTTTGCGGGCCAGAGAATGGTTGCCTCCTGCCGCTACCACCGCAACACCGTTCAAGCCCGAAACCTGGACCGGAACATTGCTGTTCACCCACATTCCATTGCCGAGCTGGCCTTCAAAATTACGCCCCCACGCCCACACCGTACCGTCGCTTTTGACGGCAAGAGAATGGTACATCCCCGCGGCGATGGCCACGACACCGTTCAGCCCGGACACGGATACGGGCACATTACTGTCTGAGTTGTCAGCATTACCGAGCTGGCCGTACAGGTTGTATCCCCAGGCCCGCACGGTGCCGTCGCTCATCAGGGCAAGGGAATGGTATCCCCCGGCGGCGATGGCCGTAACGCCTGTCAACCCGGAGACGGATACGGGGACGTTACTGTCATCGTTGGTCGCATTTCCAAGCTGACCATAAAGATTGTACCCCCATGAGATGACAGTACCGTTGCTGCCTATGAGCGCCATGGAATGGAATCTGCCCGCCGCGACGGCGATGGCACCGTCCGATCCGGATACCTGAACGGGCAGCGCGCTGCTCGTAAACGCGCCGTTGCCAAGCTGGCCGGAACCACCATTGCCCCATGACCAGACCATCGTGTTGCCGGTGTCGGCGTCTACGCCGACGGCAAGAGAATGGTAGTATCCGGCGGAGACGGCCGCGGCAAAGTACATGCCGCTCCTGGGGGATACCGGCACGGGTTCGGAGCTGCCTTCCCATTTCGTTCCGTAGCCGAGCTGGCCGTATTCATTGTTGCCCCAAGCCTGGAGTGTTCCGTCGCTTTTCCGGACGATGGAATGATACGATCCTCCGGAAACCGCGACGATACCGGTCACACCGGTTGCAGTCTGCGTGGGAGACGGGCTGCCGACCCAGCCGCCGTCCCCAAGCTGGCCGAAGGCGTTGCTGCCCCACGCATACAACCCATCGCTCTTGTACGCCAGGGAATGATGTCCGCCGGCAGCGGCGAACAAGACCCCGGACAACCCCGGAACCTGTACGGGCGTTCCCCTGCTTATGTACGTCCCGTCTCCGATCTGGCCGGAGTCGTTGTTACCCCAAGCGCGGAGCGTTCCGTCGCTCTTCAGAGCAAGGGAATGGTACTCGCCGGCGGAGATGGCGGTCGCACCCGTCAGGCCGGATGCTTGGACCGGCGTCGGATTATCCAGCCACGTTCCGTCACCGAGCTGGCCCGTCCAGTTGCCGCCGAATGCCCACACGGTGCCGTCGTTTTTCAGGGCCAGCGAGTGATATCCTCCGGCAGCTATGGCCGTGACGCCGCTCAGGTTAGACGTCTGCACCGGCACACTTTTGCTTGTCTTCGTTCCATCGCCCAGCTGCCCGTAGTTGTTGAGTCCCCACGCCCAGACGGTGCCGTCGCTCTTCAAGGCGAGCGAATGGTATTTGCCGGCCGCGATGGCTGTGACGCCGCTCAGGCCGGACACCTGCGATGGCACAACCCGGCTCGTTTTAGTCCCGTCGCCGAGCTGGCCGTCATCGTTGCATCCCCAGGCCCAGACCGTCCCGTCGCTCTTCAGCGCGAGAGAATGGTACCCGCCCGCGGCTATTGCCGTAACCCCGCTGAGACCGGTAACCTGAACGGGCGTAGAAGTTGCCGTGTTCGTCCCATCGCCGAGCTGACCATCATCGTTGCGCCCCCAGGCCCAGACCGTCCCGTCGCTCTTCAGAACCAGCGAATGATATCCGCCGGCGGCAGCCGAAGCCGCGGTGGAAATCCCAACGACCTTTCCTGGAGACGGGCTGTGCCCGCCACCGTCCCCCAGCTGGCCGTAAGTGTCGTCGCCCCACGCCTTTACCCTACGCGCCTCCGCCGATGCCGCCCTCTCCCCGGCTCCCCACAATACCGCGGAAACCAGGACCGTCGCCGCAATAACCGTTCCCTTACGCATCGCTCATTCCTCCTTGTCCCGACACCCATTAACTAATGCCGGACATGCTTGAACTCTTACTTGCCTCCCGTATCTCTCCTCATTGCCCCTCGGGCGCACACCAACGTTCGACAACCCCTGCACTGAAGAAGTGAAAATGCCGACCGGTTCTCTGCTTCCGAGCTCACTCAACCAGGACCTTCCCCCGTGCGTCCGGGGTCCCATTCTCCGCTCTTTCCCGCGCGGGAGAAGTGCATTCACCGGGAGACCTTTTACCCGGCGCATGCGAGGAAGGTCAAGGGCAAATGCGGGGTAGATACGCAGGGCAAATACAAGGCAGCGTAAGGGGGTACGTGACCTGATTGTGGAGCCTCCTGTGGCGGCATATGGATAGCGCCCGACTTCCTTGCCGGGCGCCTGTAGCCTCCGGGGGGGGCCGGATGCTACCGAGCCGGTTGCGGTGTTGGTCCGCGGTAGCGGCTGTCAGAGGGGACGCGACGAGCGGGCGCGGAGGGGTACGCGCAGGTCTGCCTCCGGCGCTCTCTGAAGGCGCTTGGGGTACAAACCGCGAAAAACGCAATCTGGTTGGAGCGTGTTAACTCGGAAGAGTGGGGTAAGGCCTCTCGCCGCCCGCGCCAATCTCCCTCTCGCCCAAGACATCGCAACCGGCTCCGGATATAGAGAGAAAAAAGACGGGGATCGCGCTGGGAAGCGCGATCCCTGTCCCCGCACCCGGTCTGTCCGCCGGCGGATGGCCGGTCAGTCCTCGAACTGATACGCGACGCCGTCTATGACGACTATTATCTTCCCGCCGAGGGCGAGGACGGCGCCGAGGTCGGAATGCTTCTTCAGTATCTCGAAGTACTCGTCGCTGAAGTTCTTCACGGTCTTCGGCTGCATGCCGGCCTTGATCCCGGAGTCGCACCAGATGCCGCCTTTCAGGTAGAAGGTACGCTTGCCGACGTGCCTGACGGTTTCGGCGGCGAGCCTTTCAAGTTCGCGGGTTTCGGCGGCCTTGCCGTCGGCGCCCCTGTATCTTCCCGCGGCGCCTCCTCCCGCTCCGAACGACGCGGCCGGAGGGGCGGCGGCGTCTTTCAGTTCCTTCTCGAGCGATGCCTTGGCCACGGCGTTTTCGCCTTTCTGCGCGGCGTCGGCGGCGGCGAGCCTCTCGCCGGCCATGCGGCGCGATCTGTCATCAATCCCCTGCTCCATACCGAAGACCGGTGCCGCTCTGGGCTCCTCGACCAGGAAACTGGTGAACTCGGTGACGATCCCGTGCCTGCGGGACAGCTCGACCACCTCCGCCACGAGCTCCTGGTTCCTGCCGGAGAGCCGTATTTCCTCGAGCAGGTGGCCGATCTTCCTCATCGCCCATACCCTGGGCAGGAAGTCGTTTGCACCCTCATGCGCCTTGAAGTCCGCCGGTATCCTGAACTCGCGCCTCTCCCCTCCGATCATGCCCCTTACGATCACCTCGCCCTTCCACGGCCCCTTGTAGCGGCCGAACATCAGGACCTCGCTGCCTTTGAACAGCGCCGGGACCTTCTTCGGGTACAGGCTGTGGACCTGCGCCCCGCCGAAGTCGAATTCGATGTCCGTCATAACCGGGTTCTTGATCTTGGCGTAGAAATCCGAGACCTTGACCTCGATGTCCTCCTTCGGGGCGATATAGGCCGTCGTCCCGTCCCACTCGCCGCTCATCCTGTCCAGCAGGTGGGTATTGACGTCGTGGCCGACTCCGAAGGCGAATATCCTGACCTTCTTCGTATTGGTTATCCTTACGTCCTTCAGTATCTGGGACATGTCGGTTATGCCGGTGGTGGGCAGGCCGTCGGTCATGAAGATGATCAGTCGCGCGCGGCCGGGGTCGGTGCTGAAGTCGTTGGCCAGGGCGGTAGTTATCGCCTCGGCGATGTTGGTGCCGCCGGTAGCCTCCAGTTCCTCGACCGCCTTTACCGCCTTCTCGACGTTCTCTCTGGCGGCTGGCAGCAGGTTAGGGCTTATCGGCCTGACGTCCGTGGAGAACGGGATCAGGTTGAATCTGTCGTTGGGGTTGAGCTGCCTGATGCAGAACTTGAAGCCGCTTTTGGCCTGTTCCATCTTATCGCCGGCCATTGAGCCGGATGTGTCGAGGACGAAGACGATGTCCTTGGGGAGGGGCTTGGCCTTATCGGCCCTGTCATCGGGCCTGCCCAGAAGCAGGAAATATCCGTCCTCGTCGCCGGAGCGGTGGCAGAGCATACGGAGAGTCACGTCCTCCTTCGATGGCGCAAAGAAGAGCTGGAAGTCGCGGTCGCTCTTGAACTTCTCCGCCGTGAACTTCACCACGGCCGTCTTCTCGTCGGGGCGCTCGATCTTCACAGCGTGGCTGGGGGAGTAGACCGAACCCATGGCCTGGCGGGACCTGACGATGACGTTGAGCGAGAACTTGTCCGCTCCGTCCTTGTACATCTGGGTGCCGGCCAGGACGTGACGGTACTGGTACAGGCCGGAGGCCGGCGGGAGCACCTCGTCGTAGGCGAATCTGAAGGTGCGGGTCTCGCCCGGGTTGAACGGGAATATCCGCGCCTCGTACACGTTGTTGCCGGCCATGCGAAGCAACAGCGGGTCGCGCATGCGGCGGACATAGCTCTCGTAGATCGAACGCGCCTGGGCCTCGTCGAGCACCCTGCCCTCGATCATGCTGTCGCCCATCGAGAGCGCGGCCTTGTTGATCATGGCGCCGGGAGGCAGGGGAATCATGAGCTGGACTTCGAGGACCTGGCCGGAGTCGTTGCGGACGGCCTGCTCGAAGGTCGTCGTGGCCACGTTCTCTTCAATCCGCACCTCGACCCGCGTCTCGGCGATGTGGAACGGCAGGCCGCGGAAGTTCGGCGGAGGAGGCGGAGGTATCGGCCTGGGCGGCCGGGGCCTCGGCGGGTCTATGATTATCGGAGGTTCCGGTTGCGGCTGGGGCACCGGAACCGGCACCGGCGTCGGCTTCCAGTTCACCGGCACCAGTATCGTCTCCGCGAACGCGCCCCGGGCCAGCAACAGAACTGACCCGGCCAGCATCGCCAAGGCCAGGAGATCGCCCGCCAGAGAGTACTTGCGCTTCATAGCCTTTTCCCTCCATCCCGTCTTTCGACCGCCCCGTTCCCGATCCGCATCGTCTTCCTGCCGGCGGTCCGTTTCCGACAGATTCGACGCGCTGGCTTGGCCGGCGGTTTCGCGAAATCCGGGAAAATCCGGCCGGCGGGCGGAGCGGGCAGGCGGGATGGAACCCGGAAGCCGCCGCTGGATCCCAACCCGCCTCCGTCTCCTTTCCCTGCGGGGCGGAGGAAGAGGCGGAATGGGCCGGCACCCCGCCCGGGTTGCGCACCCGGTCCGGTCGGAGAAACTGAGGAATGCTTGACCGTTCGGAAGATTCGACATAAGCTGCGGCCATTTGGCGAAAACGTCGGAGGACGGTACAGTCCGAACGCCCAGGCGCGCGGGATCACCACAACGGGAAGGAGCCGGATTTCAGGGATGAGCATATCGGTTAACGGCAAGACGCGCGAGGTGCCCGAAGGAGCCACGGTCGCCTTGCTCTTGGAAATGCTCGGCCTGTCCGGGATGCGCGTGGCTGTGGAGGTGAACCGGAGGCTGGTGCCGCGGGCGAAGTACGCAGAGGAAAAGCTGCGGGAAGGGGACTGGGTCGAGATCGTAACCCTTGTCGGGGGCGGCTGAATCCGGATTCCGGGGGCGGCGGCGGACCCGGGCCTGGAGTGTCCGGAGGAAGCGGCCGCTTTCGCGGGGAGGGTTTGCGGCATGCGATCGGGATCGGGCTTCGTGGCCGGCGCGGGCCGCCGGGCGGCCGGCGCGGTTTGCTGGGGGTTCGCTCTGGGATGCGCCACGGCGTTCTTTTCGCCGGCGGTGATCGGGAGGGGGGCGATGGGAGGCGAAGAATCCGACATGCGGGGTGCGATCGAGGTGCCGGAGGCGTCCCGCCGGGAAAGGATACTCCTCGATGGACTTGGAAGCGATCCGGTGTGGAGCCGGGCGAAAGAGGCGCCGGCGTTCGGCCTTGAAGGCGGGGTTTCCGAAGACCCGTCGCGGAAGACGATCTGCCGCTTCGTCCGGGCCGGGAAATGGTTCCTTGTTCGCTTCGAGGCTGGCGAGACGGAAGGAATCGTGGCGCGCGAAACGATGGCGGGATCGCTCCTGTGGATGGAGGACGTAGTCGGGGTCAGGATGGCGAAGGGCGGATCGGAATGCCGCATAAGAATCAACCCGCTCGGCTGCCTGTGGTTTTCCAGGGATGGGAAGGAAGACCCTGGACCCATAGCGGACGGACGGATACGCGGGGCTGCCGCGGCAGGGAAATCCGGCTGGTCGGGCGAGATCGCCATTGATCTGGGGCTTCTGGGGATAACCGGCGACGCGCCCGCCTCGCTGGAGGTCGCGTTCATGAGGCAGCGGCAGCAGCGTGGGCTGGTACCTTACGAGGAGCCGTATTCTCCGCCGCCAGGGACTCCGTGGCCGCGCCTGCTGTTCGGCCCGTCCGGGAGCGGCGATGGAGTTTCGGATGTGCGCGTCGCCCCGCGCAGGCAGTTTGCCCCGAGGGGCGAGTTGCTGGCGGGCAGGTGCGCGGAAGTCCCGAAGGATGCCGAAGGGTGGTCCGGAATGCCGGTCCATTTCCTTGTGGACGAGGATCCCGTCATAGTGCCGGCGGTCGGGTTCCAGCCGACAGAAGTCCGGGCGGCGGTAACGAAGGACGCGCTGGCGTTGCGGGTGGTTTGCCACGATGCGAATCCGGATCTGATAGCGGTTTCGGATACAGGCGGGATATACGGCAAGGATGATGTGGAGGTGATGATCGGGCTGGAAGATTTCTGCTATCTCCAGGTCCTGGTTAATCCGAAAGGCAGACTCGAGGCGGCGCTGGGCAGGACCGGCGGGCGCGGAGTAAAGGGCGTGCCCGTCCCGGAAGGCATCCGGGCGGAGCCCGTCGAGGGACCGCCGGGCTGGTCGTTTGTGTTGCGTCTGCCGTTCGATCGTATCCTTAAGGCGGTCGGGCTGCCGGCCTCGCGGGAACTCATGCCCGGCGAGCGCCCGTGGCGGG
>JAOACM010000049.1:13804-14220 GCA_026417845.1 Planctomycetota bacterium
CGCAACCGGCCGGCGCGCGAGAAGCTCGATCATCCCGCGCAATGCTCGGTCCTTGTCAGGACGCTCAGCGCCACGGCCCACTGCCCGGCGCGGTTCGCTTTCCTGAAGCCGGTTGATCCTGCCGGCGCCCCGATCCAGGCGGCGCCACCCGGGCGTCCCGATCTCCCGCCGCCGGCGCTGGACGGCGCGGCCAAGGCGGAGATCCGTCCGGCGGCTAAACTGGCCGCCTGGCTCGATGCGCGCAGGAAAACCATGCACGAGGCATGGACGGGCCGGTTCGAGCGGATCGCGGGCGCGGAGGACTGGCGCCAGTTCGCAGGCGGGGCCCGCGCAAGACTGATGCGCTCCATGTTCCCGCCCGAAGGCAAAATGCCCGAAAGGGCGCCGATGAACGTCAAGGTCGTCTATGACCACGC
>JAOACM010000495.1 GCA_026417845.1 Planctomycetota bacterium
CATTAAGCAGCAGGTCGCGCGCCCTCGTCCCTCCTATCCGCCCGATCGCGCCTGCGGCATCCTTGCGCACTTCGGCATCCCTGTCGGCGAGCGCCCTTTCCAGGAGCGCCAGCGCCTGCCTCCCGCCGACCGATTCGGCCGAAGAAACGGCCTGCCGACGCACGGCGGCATCGTTATCGTCCATGGCCTTCCCGATCAGCGCCAAAGCCTCTCCCGATTCGACCCTCCCGGCGGCCAGTACCGCATCCCGGCGCACGTCGGCGTCTTTGTCGGACATCGCCTTGCCGAGCGGGGCGACGGCCTTTCCGCTTCCCACCTCTCCAAGCGCGGAGACGACCTTGCTGCGCACGACCGCATTCGGATCAGAAAGCGCCTTCTCCAGCAGGATCAAGGCTTTCTCGCCGCCTATCCGCCCGAGCGCGGAAACTGCTTTCAGACGAACGGCTGCGTTCTGGTGGGAAATCGCTTTTTCGACGAGAGGAAGCGCCTTGACGCTGCCGATGAAATCCAGCATCCTGGCAGCCTCGTGCAGCACCCTTGCGCTCCGGTCGGCCAACGCTCTCTCTATAAGCGCAAACGCCTTGTCTTCGCTTATACAGTTAAGTGCCGATATCGCCCTGCATCGGACGATGTCGTCCTGGCCCTGGTCAAAAATCGTCCTTTCCAGGATCGCCGGCGCCCTTTCGCAGTCCACTTTGCCCAGAGACACCGCGGCCGCGCTGCGTACGGCAACGTCGCCGTCGGCGAGCGCCTTCTCAAGGAGCGAGAGGGCCTTGTCTCCTCCTACGTTCCCCAGCGCCAGAGCCGCGCAACCGCGAACGTCGGCGTCTCCGTCGGCAAGCGCCCTTTCCAGGAGCGCCAGCGCCTTGTCGCCTCCCACGTTTCCAAGCGCCAGTACCGCTCCGCAGCGCACGGTACAGTTCCCATCGGCCATCGCCTTCTCAAGTAACTCCGGCGCATTCCCGCTTCCTGTCCGGCCCAGCGCCAGGGCGGCCTCGTAGCGCAGACGGGCATTCTCCCTGGCGTCGAACAGTAATTTCTCGATGACGGCAGGCGCCATGGCGCTCTTCATGCTCCCCAAAACCCTGACCGCCGAGTGGCGCATCTCTTCGTCGTTGGATCGAACCGCATCCTCCGCGAGCGCGACGGCGATGTCTTCCTCCGACCCGTCGAGCGCAAGGATCGCCGCCATGCGAACTTCAGAGTCCTTGTCGGCGGTGGCCCTTTCTATCAGCGCCAGCGCCCTGCCGCCGCCGATGCGCCCCAGGGCGGAAACCGCGTCGCGACGCACGGAAAGGTCCCCGTCGCCAAGCGCCTTCTCGAGCAAAGTCAGAGCCTTCTCGCCGCCTATTCGTCCCAAGGCCGCGACCGCATCCTGGCGGACATAACCGTTCCTGCCGGCCAGCGCCTTCTCGATCAGGCGCAGAGCCTCCTCGCCTCCTATCCGGCCCAGGACGAAGACCGCAGACCCACGCAGGCGATCGGGCGCATCCCCGATAAACTCCAACACCCTATCGCGTCCCGCCCGACTCAACGCGAATATCGCCCCGTATCCGACGGATCTCCTCTCTGACGAACGGACGAACGCGTCGGCCGCCCTTTTGTCCGGCATCAGCGCCGCGTCCAGGTTCGCCCGCTTAAGGGCGATCCGGGCCAGCCTGGCCGTCTCCGCATCCGCGTCCGCGGCGGCCGTCACCAGCAGATGCACGATCCGGATGTCCTTCAGCCAACCGGCGCGCCAAGTCGCATCGCGGCGCATGCTCGGATCGGCCGACCCCAGATCGTTTCGAACGCGCTCTAATTCGACCTCGTCCGCGCCTTCATGCAGTATCGCGAACTTACCTTCCTCCGCCCAGTCGGCCCGTAACCCGCGCGATGCGGCCACGGCATCCACGAGCCTTCGGCCTTCCACCGGCACGAAGCGCAATTCGACGGGAACAAGCAGAGCCGGAAACGGTCTCCATGGCATGACGACTTCGGTCCCGCCGAGACGATCGAGCTGGCGGAATGCATCCTCCGCATAAGAGGTACGCGGGACTATCCTTACGAGATGAGGGGTAGGACGCGGGGATGGATGACGACTTGCGGCATCTCCGGCAATACGAGGACCGGGATTCCTGCCCCTGACGCCGCGATCGTTTCCCATCCGATCCAGCACGGCGCGCAAACGAAAGCGCGCCGGCGAATCAACCTCTCTCGCGATATAATCCCTCAGGAAACGCTCCGCTGCTCCTCCCAGTCTTTCCAGTTCCGCCGCCGCGCCTTCCGCCTCCGCGGCGCCTCCGCTCTCTACTCGCCTTACGAGAGCCGTAACGCGGTCTAGCAAAGCCCTTTCTTCCCCCCTGAGCCTCGCAAGTTCCCTGCGGGCCTCCTTCGACAACAAATCACTGGCGAAGTTCAGGATTTCATCCGCGCTTATAGTCATCGTCGTCAGGGGCGTAAGCCATCGCCTCTCGTGCAGCACGCGGGCTGCATCTATGGGCCTCTTCGAAGAGAGCCTCCGCAACCCTTTCCGTGACCAATGGGCCGACGGAGGCACGGCGATTTTCTGCCATTCCTGCAGCGAAGGATCGTTCCGGGTGGGACGCATGAGCTTCGCAAGATGCGAAATCCTGTCCTCAACCGGAACGCCCGGCCAGTCGGCATACTCCAGCAGGCGCATCGAGTATTCCGCCTCGCCCGCCGCCTTCTCCAGGCCGGCCGGCCTGTCTCCAGCCCTGGTGGTGTCCAGAAAATCCTTCAACCGAAAATATTCGTCCCACGTCATATCGCAAGCAAGAACGAGTATGGAATAATAGGCGAGGTTTCTGTTGCTTTTGTTCTCCGTTATGTTCGACCATAACCAGTCTCGGCCGACTCCCAGCGCGTAGAGATGATAGAGCGCGTTCTCCACCACGCGCTCCGATTTCTCCTCGGGATACGCTGCGGCCACGGCTTTCAAAGGCTGTATCCATTCGCGATCATCCGCTAGAGAGGACATACGCAACGCCTTCAGAATTTCCTCGGCATCGCCGATGTCCATCTCCCGGCGAGCGATCCTTCTCAGTTTTTCCCGGAAAAATGCCCGAGCCTTGCCGGGATCGGCCGGAATCTCCATGCCGCCGGGGAGATCGAACGCCCGGACAAGGCACGTCACGGCGCAGAAAATTCCGACAAACGGCAAGGCGCGTTTCATTCCCGTTCTCCTCCTACCGCTGTTTCAGGGTAATTGTTTACCGCCCCCCCTGCCGGAATCGCTAATCCGGACGGCGCGGATGGACGATAATATATAG
>JAOACM010000496.1 GCA_026417845.1 Planctomycetota bacterium
GTTACATACGCGACTGCCGCGGCATCCTGCTTACGCACGGGGTAAGGCCATCCCGCGAGATACTGGAGGCGCACCAGTCGTGGTATTACCTGAATCTCCTGCGGGAGACGCTGGGGCTGAGGATGCCTGATCCCGCGGTCCGGCGCGAGTTGCCGGAGGGAGCAAAGCTGCTGCCATCGGGCGAATGGGGCGACGGCTGCGTCGAACTGCCGCCGGTAGAACTTCCGGTTGCGGCGGACGACGTGGCGGCGATGCGGGACTTCCTCGACCGTTCGCGCAACAGGAAAGGGACGCCGCTGATCGCGCTCGCACCCGGAGCTGCCTACGGTCCGGCAAAGCGGTGGCCCGCTGACCGGTACGCAGCGCTGGCCGATATAGTATGGGACGAGATGGGAGGCGAGGCCGTGATAGTCGGCGCTCCGTCGGAGATCGCGCAGGCGGAGGATGTGGGGCGGCTCTGCCGTCGGCCTTTTCTGCAGGCGGCCGGCAGGACATCGGCCGGGCAGCTGGCCGCCCTGCTCTCGCTCTGCGCCGGTTTCGCCGGCAACGACTCCGGCGCGATGCACGTCGCAGGCGCCCTGGGCATACCGACCGTCGGGATCTTCGGTTCGACCAGATGTGACCGCACGGCTCCGCTCGGCCCCCGCGTGGCGCTCGTCTACCGGCGCGTCGGATGCAGCCCCTGCATGGAGCGGGAATGCCGTTTCGGTCACATGGCCTGTTTCAAATCCATAGGGCCGGATGAGGTTTTCGATGTCTTGAAGAGGCAGATGGCTGGATGTCCCTCCGGAACCGGAGAGGCGGAGGACATGAGAACTCCGGCGGGCCTGGAGGGAACACCGGGCCGGCAGGATATCCCACCGAACCCGGGCCGGGGAGGCGCCGGCGCCACCCCGGCTGGGCGGCTCCCTGCTGCGGGCGAGGCCGGCAGCAACGCCGGGCCGGAAAGCAACGGCGGAGGCAGAGCGCCGTGAGCCCGAAGGACATTCCCACCGTCATCCACCTCGGTACTGCCGCGACGTGGCGCGGAGGGGAGAATCAGATCCTGCTGCTCTGCATCCGCCTCAGGGACCGCGGAGTCCGGTGCATCGTCGCCGCGCCGCCGGGATCGGTGCTGCTGGCGAGGGCATCCGAGGAGGGTATCGAGACGGAGGCGCTGAGGATCGCCTGCGAGTGCGATCCGATCGGCGCTGCGCGGCTCGCGAGGGCCGTGCGCCGGTGCGGAGCCCGGATAATACACGCGCACGATGCCAGGGGTGTACTGCCGGCCCGGGCGGCCGCGATCTTCGCCGGCGGCGCCCGGGCGAAGGTGGTGGCGCACAGGCGGACGGCCTTCGATGTGCGCGGGGCGTGGAAGTACAGACTGTGCACGGACGCGGTCATCGCCATAAGTCGCGCCTCGCGGGACGGGCTGACTCGGGCGGGAGTGCCTGAGGCGAAAATACGCGTCGTATACTCCGGGCTGCCGTCTCCGCCCCGGCCGCCGGGTTCTCCCGGGGCGGTGCGCGCGCGGGAAAGGATCCGGAAGGCCCTCGGCCTGCGCGGAGACAGGATCGCGGTGCTGTGCGTCGCAGGCCTTACAGAGGAAAAGGGGCACTCGACGCTCTTCCGGGCGATGCATCTGATTCCCCCTCCCCGGCCGCTGCTCCTGCTGGCCGGGACCGGCGAACTGGAAGGCCGTCTGAGAGAGGAAGCAGAGGAGGCCGGCCTGGCGGAAGACGTGCGCTTCCTCGGATTCCGGAGGCGGGTCTCGAACCTCATGCTGGCCTCGGACATATTCGCGATAACCTCGCTCAGCGAGGGGCTGTGCACATCCCTGATAGATGCCCAGATGCATGGCCTGCCGGCCGTTGCTACATGCGCCGGAGGGATGTCTGAGGTCGTCGAGGGTGAGCATACTGGCTTGCTTGTACCTGTCGGCGACGCCGGGGCGGTTGCCGCAGCCATATCCAGGCTGGCGTCCGACTCCGGCCTGCGTCGCCGGATGGGCGCGGCGGGCATGGAGCGCGCGTCAAGGCTTTTTTCGGCCGATGCGATGGCCGGGGGCGTGCTGGAGGTCTACAGGGAACTGACGGGACGACCGTGAACGGTACACGATGCGGCGGAACGGTCACGACGGGGGGCGATACGGTGCGGATGCGGGCGCCATATGAGTGCGGAACGGGAAAAGAACGACGCAGCGAAATGCGGACCCGGTAGCGGCGCTCCTCCGGAGACGGCTGGGCCGGAGGCAGACAGTGCCGGCCGGAGCGGCGACCGGAACTGCGTGAGCAGGATATTGATCGTCCGACTCTCGGCCATCGGAGACGGTATCCATGCCCTGCCCGTGCTGAACGCGCTCCGCGCCGCGTATCCGCGGGCGTTCATTGGATGGGCGGCGCACGAGGCGCTCGCCGGGCTCCTCCGCGGCCACCCGCAGCTCGACGCCATCCACCTCGTCCCTCGCAACCTCGGCGGAGGGCTGGCGGCTGTGCTGGGCGCGTGGAGATCGGCGCTGAATGAGATAAGGGCCGCCCGCTACGATACGGTCCTGGATCTGCAGGGGCTGACCAAGAGCGGCCTGGTCGCGTGGGGCAGCGGGTCCGGAAGGCGGATCGGGTTCGGCGGGAAGGATAGCCGCGAGCTGAACGCGCTGTTCATGACGGAAAGGATCGTCCCATCCGACCGGGCCGTGCATGTGGTTGACAGAAACCTGGAGATGCTACGCGCGCTGGGGATTGAGCGCCCGGAGGTTCGATTCGTCCTCGGCGTCTTCGATGAGGAAGGGGCGAGGATGGCCGGATTCCTGGACCGGACCGGCGCATCAGGGTGCGCGGCCGTCATGAGCCCCGGCGCGGGCTGGGAGACTAAGCGATGGCCGCCGGCGCGGTACGGAGCGCTGGCGGCACGGCTGAAATCAGAGCTCGGCATGACGCCGATCCTCGTCTGGGCCGGGGCGGGAGAAAAGGCTATGTGCGAGGAAGCGGCCGCGGCGTCCGGGGGCGCCGCGACGATCGCTCCGCAGACGGGGCTGCGCGAGCTGAAGGAATTGCTGGCGCGGTCGCGCCTGTTCGTAGGCGGTGACACCGGTCCTCTCCACCTGGCCGCGGCGCTCGGAATCCCCTGCGTCGGCATATATGGAAGTTCGGACGAAAAGCGCAACGGACCTTATGGCGGCCGGTGCCGCATCGTTTCTTCCGGCACACCATGCCGCCCATGCTGGAAGCCCGTCTGCCCTCTGTCCGGGGCAGACCGCATATCGTGCATGTCAGGCGTTCCGGAAG
>JAOACM010000497.1 GCA_026417845.1 Planctomycetota bacterium
CCTTCCGCCCATAGATCCGCGCTGCTTTCCTTTCCGCCAGGTCAATCTGGATTATCTCGGAATCCGAGGCGACCCAGAGGTTCCGCGCATCACGTGCCCACGCCAGGAACCTGCGCTTATACGGCCAGTACCTCGCCGGCGCGACCGGCACGGCGCCCCTCAGGTCATCCGGGACAGCGGCATTGCGCGTAGCGGGCAGGACAACGCAGGCACCGCACCGCATCCGGCGCCAGAGCTCGTGTCCCGCTGTAACCTTCGGGTCCGCATGATCCAGCACCCTGGCCCACTTCGCGCCGTTCTTTTCCTCTACTATCGCAAATATGTCCACCGACTCGCCGGCCATTACCTTCGCCAGGCTCTGTCCTTTTTCGTCCAGGACGATGTTGTATTCCCCGCCCGGCCCTTCCACGATCTTTGCCGTCGGTGGCCCCCCCTCGTTGCGCACCCATCTGACCTTGCCGGATATCCTTACGGCCCCGGCCGGAGGCTCTCCGCAGACCGCCCCCGCGCCTGGAAGGAAGGTAGCGCCAAGGACCGCCGCGGCGGCGCCAAAGGCGACGGCAACGCGAGAGACGGCGACGGAGACGATCGCCGCACGGATGGCGCCGGCTATACGCGCGACAGCGCCGGGGACAGGCGCCACGCAAAGGACAGAAGCGGAATCGGGAACTCCAGCGACGATCTCCCCTCCAACATCCCGCTGTGCATGAAGATCAGCAGACATGGCCATCCCTCCCGGACTTCCACATGGCGCACCTCCCGGATGCCGCCGTCCTCCTTCCAGGGAGAACTCAGGTCCTTCCGCCCCGGCGCCCGGTCCCCGTCGCGGCCGCGATCTCCAAGGCCGCCATGGCACGCTCCATCCCGCTGCGTTAATTATTTGCCGCCCCGTATGTTGGGACGGAGCGGGTGGAGCGTATCCATTTGTGGCTGCGCTGTCGCTGTCTCGGTTCGAGCGCACCGCTACAGGCAGTAGCCGCTACCTGAACGCGGCCAACATACCCCCGCTACTTCTCCAGATCTCTGTCAAAATAAGCCCTGATATCCGCCGGTACCGGCGGCACGTCGTAAGGCGCGTTCCCCGAACGTATGGACTCCGTAGCCAGGCAACCGGCCGCGACGGCGTTGCGCGCCGCTATGGGCGAGGTTTTTACCTTGCCACCCTCGCGCACGTAGCGCACGAATTCCGCCACGATGCTCGGATCGGAACCGCCGTGCCCCCCGACGCCCTCCGGCACGTAGTACTGCTCGTCGCCGAAGGGATTGTAACTGCAGCGCCTGGTCCATATCCGTATGCAGTTCTCGCCGATATTCTCGATCCGCCCCTGCGTGCCTATTATCGTATAGTTGCGCCAGGCGTCAGGCGTGTAATGGCACTGCTGATACGAACAGTAGACCCCATTGTCCAGCTCCATCAGCATCATGCTGAGGTCCTCGACATCTATGATCGGGTTAAGGCCCTTCTGCGAGAGCGGCGGCCAGTTCTCGATCCGGAAGCTCGCGTCGCCGCGCTCGCTGGGATCATGCCGGTCCTTTATCAGGTGATACAGAGTAAGCCCGCCCATGCCCACTACGCGCCTGCTGTAGCCTCCGCACAGCCAGTGGAGCACATCTATGTCGTGGGCTCCCTTCTGAAGCAGCAACCCCATGGACTTGCTCCTCTCCGCGTGCCAGTCTTTAAAGTAAGCGTCTCCGCCATATGAGACGAAGTGCCTGCACCAGCCGGCCTTCGGTTCTCCTATCTTCCCGCTCTTTATTATCTCGCGCATCCGCTGGACGAAGGCGAAGTGGCGCATGTTGTGGCCGATGTACAGCTTTGAGCCGGTCTCCTTCGCCACACGGAGCATCCTGTCGCAGCCGGCTATGGTTATGGCCATCGGCTTCTCGCAATACACGGCCTTGCCCGCCTGCAGCGCCGCCACCGCCTGCTCCTCGTGCAGAAAGTCCGGCGACGTGACGAATACGGCGTCCACGTCATCCCGCTCCAGCAGGCGCCTGTAGTCGCCGGTGACGAACGCATCCGGGTATCGCTCTTTGAACTTCCTGAGCGCCGCCTCGCTTATGTCCGCTCCGGCCACAATGCGCACGCCGTCCTGCGGCTTGTGGGCGTGATTGGCCAGCGCCCCGCGCCCGCCAACGCCTATCACCCCTATCCGCAGCTCCGTCTTCTTCGATCCGTTCCTGGCCTTCCCGCCAGCCTTCCCAGTTTTCATCGGTCGAGCCTCCTTTGCCCGGCAGTTTTACCGCATGGAGGACATGGCACGGGTCGTCTGGCGGAGCGCAACGCGCAAACCGCGCCCTCTACCAGCAGTCGCGGCACCCTGCCCCGTCCGTACCCGTCTTCAGATCGCGCGACCCATGTGACGAACGCCTCTCGCGGCTCTATACCAGCCGAAGGCGATTCGGCGGCGATGGGCAGCCTGTCCGCCTTCATGAGCGAACCCCGTCCGCGCCAGGCAACATCGCGCGCGCCAATCCCTCCGGGCTCCCACTGCCGGAACCTGCCCCTTCCGCATGCCTGCGGCAGCCCTGCCGGTTTCCTCGACCGGCGTCTTATCACTCTCCCGGTCAGCCCTCCGGCCGTTCCAGCCTGAAGGTCAGTCCTCCCAGTGGTGGGAGGGTCAGGTTCAGGGAATATGGACGGTTGTGCCTGGGCACCGGCTCGGTCCTCACCCAGCCGCCGTTGCCCATGTTGCTCCCGCCGTAGCAGGCCGCGTCGCTGTTCAGTATCTCCCGATAGGTTCCCTCCTTGGGAACGCCGATCCTGTAACCTTTACGCGGCACCGGCGTACAATTGCAAACGAAAACCAGCAGATCCTTGTGGCCTCTGTTCCACCTGAGGAATGAAACTACCGTCGAATCTGCATCTGAAAAGTCTATCCACTCGAAACCGGCGGGATCGTAATCCATTTCGTAGAGCGCAGGTTCCGAGAAGTATATCCGATTCAGATCCTTGACCAGAAGCTGGAGGCCTTTGTGCGGGGCGTACTGGAGCAGGTGCCAATCTAGGCTTTCCATGCAATTCCACTCTCTCCACTGTCCGAACTCCCCGCCCATAAATAGATGTTTCTTGCCAGGGAAGCCGTACATATAAGTGTACAACAGGCGCAGGTTCGCAAACTTCTGCCATGTGTCACCCGGCATCTTGCTGAGCATCGCCCCCTTGCCATGAACGACTTCGTCGTGGGAAAACGGAAGTATGAAATTCTCCGAATAAGCATATAGCATGCCGAAGGTCAGCAGATTCATGTGATAACGGCGG
>JAOACM010000498.1 GCA_026417845.1 Planctomycetota bacterium
TGCAAAGCCTTGGAGGCGGGCTGGGAGGGGTGCGCCCGGACGCATATCCGATCCGCGCCCTTCGGACCGGGCGGGCGAAGTCAGGCATCCAGACCTCACACACTCCGATTCCGAACTCCGCATTTGCGGCCAATGCACCCCCGAAGCACCGGTGCGGCAAGGTTTCCTTGCGCGCAAGGGGAAAGCGCAATAATATCCCGGTCGTCCTGCCTCGGCGGCCGCATCCGGGCGGCGCGCGCGGCGAGAACCCGGCGTTTCGGGCTGGCGGATTCGGAGCAGCATCCAGATGGTTCGGCCGGTGGCCGGCAGGGTAGTGCTTTATTCTTCGATCTGGTCGGCAGCGCTCGGCGCCGCCGGCATGGCCGCTACTCCCGATGCCGGAAGTTGCGATCGGGCCGGGGAGGCGCGGGCCGCGCCCGATGCCTCCGGCGGATCCGGGCAGGCGGCCGTCCTCCCCTTCCGCCAGCTGGACCGGCGGGGAAAGGACGGCGGGCCGGGGCGCGACGGAGGGCCGGATCGGGGATCGCCCCCGGGGAAGCCTCCGGCGGACGGGAAAGGGGATCCCGGCAGGCGGCACGATATCGCAATCCGGATCGCTTCAGAGGGTATGCGGCCGGATACCCTCAAGAGCAGCGACGGGACCCGGCAGGCCGCAGCCCCCGGCGCGCCGGCGTATCAGATTCCTCCGATAGAGCCGCTGGAGATGTCCGCGCGCAGATGCGTCATTCCCTCCGCGGCGGATTTCTTTCTGCCAGGCGATCCGCGCGGTCCTCCTCTCCGCTCCTGACCCGCACCATCGCGGCGGGCGTCAGGAGCGTTTCCCTTTCGACGTTTCGGGACTTTCCGTGGCGGAGGATAAGAATCAATGGGCAATATAAAGACACTTGCGGTCGCCGTGGCGGCAACTTTGTTCGCCGGCGGGCTGCTCGGCGCGCTGTTTTACACGACCGTGGCCTTCTTCTGGCAGTGGGAGATGGTGGCCGCGCTGGCCGGAGTCGTAGTGACCTGTATCGGATACGCGAAGCTCGTCCGGCAGGAACTGAAGGCGCACCTCGGGAAAATGCTGTTCATACTTATCGCCGCCTCCCTGCCGGCGGCGACGTTCGTGCGCCAGATACTGACGGACACCTATCCGCTCGGCAACGACCTGGCCGGCGGCGTCGAGCTTCTCTACCAGTTGAACTACGCCTCGCTGGACAAGAAGATCGAGTACGCGGCGTCCGAGCTGGACCGCCTGACGCGGGAGGGAGCCGAGGAGAGGGAAGTAAACCAGGCGCGGCTGGCGAAGCAGACGCTTGAGGCCAGCCGCAAGACGGCGCACGAGAAGGCGGCCGAGGTGGTCAGACGGCGGGTGGACCCGACCGGCACCAAGGGTATCCCCGTCACCACCTATGCCGGCGGCACGCGGATCAGGATACAGCTGCCGAAGGCGTCGCCGGCGGAGGCCGAGCGGATCAAGACGGCGATCCGCACGCAGGGAAACCTCACCTTCCACCTGGTCAATGACAGCGAGAAGGACATGCAGGATGCCAGGGCCGGCAAACAGGTTCCCGGCCATACGCTCATGTACAGGGAGCGGCAGAATGTTTACAGCAGGGAGGTCACGAAGGAGCCGATCCTCGTAAAGACGCTGCCCGAGATGGACGGGTCCCAGATCGCGCTGGCGGTGGACAGGTTCGGGGAGGAGGGGCCGGAGGTCGGAGTGCGCTTCACCCCTGCCGGCGCGACAAGATTCGAGCAGCTGACCGGGGCGAACGTGGGCAGGCGGCTCGCGATAGTACTGGACGGCCGCGTGGTCTCGGACCCGAAGATCAAGGAACGGATAGCCGGGGAATGCCGCATAAGCGGAAGCTTTACCGTCGAGGAGGCGAAGGATCTTGCGGCCGTGCTGACGGCCGGCAGTCTGCCCGTGGACGTGCAGCTCGAAAGCGAATACGTGATGGGCCCCTCGCTTGGAAGGGAGTCCATCAGGAACGGTATCATCGCCAGCCTGGTCGGCGCCGTGGCGGTCGTTCTTTTCATGGTGGCGTACTACAGGGTCGGCGGGATCGTGGCCACAATCTGTCTGTTCCTGTGTCTCTGTATCCTTGTCGGCGCCATGGGGTTCTTCAAGGCCACGCTCACCATGCCGGGCATCGCCGGCATTGTCCTGACTCTGGGCATGGCGGTTGACGCCAACGTGCTGATATGCGAGCGCATACGCGAGGAGCGGGAACGCGGCAGGCCTCTCCGCATGGCCGTCCAGGCCGCCTTCGACAGGGTGTACGTAACCGTCCTCGCCTCCCAGCTTACCACTCTCGTCGCCGCGATCATCCTGTACTACCTCGGCAGCGGCCCGGTCCGCGGCTTCGCGGTTACGCTCTCGATAGGCGTGCTGGTGAGCCTGTTCGCCAACCTGTGGTGCTCCAAGGTATTCACCGAATGGCTGGTGCACAACGACATCGTCAGGGAACTGCGCTTCGCCAGGCTCTTCCCGAAGACAAACTTCGATTTCCTGGGCATCCGCAGGCCTGCGATGGCGGCGTCTCTGGCGATTGTTCTCCTGAGTGTAGTGATCTTCGCCATCCGCCAGAAGGACGTCTACGACGTGGATTTCACCGGCGGCGCGGTGATACAGATCAATTTCCTGAGGCCGATGGATCCGGAGAAGGTCCGGCCGAGGGTGCTGGCCGCCAGGCCGAAGCTGCGGGAGGAACTGGCGGCGACGGCGGCGAAACTGAAAGAAATTTCAGCGGAGGCCGCGGGGAAGGATCCGGCGGAGATAAGGGGCCTTCTGACGAAGAAGCTGCCGGCGGCGGCGGAGGAGATATTCGGCGAGACGGCGGAGGTTACCGCGGAGGGCCTGCGGGACGCAGCGGCCAAACTGGAGGAACATCTGCCCCGCATAGATTCTGAGCAGTTCGTCGTGGCGGCCGTCTGGAGCGCGGAGGAGGGCGCGAACAGGAGCTTTACGATAACGACCAGGCTTTCCGACCCGATCATCCTGGCCGCCCTGAAGCGAGCGATACTGGTCGGCTTCCAAGGAGACGTTGGGGCCGAGCCGTTCGAAGTGTCGGGCGACAGGCTGATCGTCAGGCTGGCGCCGGAGGCGGCCGCCGGCGAAGGCGGCGGTGGGGACAAGCCGATCGCCGCCCTGAAAGCGGCGATCTCCGCGACCGCCGGACGTACGGATCTGAAGGCGTTCGAATCCGACATCGCCAGGCTGGCCGCCGCACGGGGAGAGACGAAGGGTACAGGCGGGGAGCCGGAATATTCC
>JAOACM010000499.1 GCA_026417845.1 Planctomycetota bacterium
GGCTCGGAGATGTGTATAAGAGACAGTTCGGCGACGGAACGACTTCGACGCAGAAGGACCCCACGCACGTCTACGCCGTGCCGGGGACCTACGACGCGACGGTGACGGTGTCGGACGGCAGGGGCGGGACGGCGACCGGTTCGGTGACCGTGGAGGTGACGGCCGACCCGCTGACGCTGAAGAAGCTGAAGATACGCAGGGAATTCGTCGGATTGAAGCGTCTGACGATAAAGGCCAGCGGCGCCGTGTCGGTTCCGGACGGCTGGACGGCTGAGGGCGTAGTTGTGGAGGTAAACGTCGGCGGTGTGGAGTTCGCCGGGACGATGGATGCGAAGGGCCGGATCGGGACCGACAATCTCAGGCTGAAGCTGAAGCCGAAGTGGCGGAAGGCCGATGACGAAGGCCGGGAGGCGGTTGGCGGACCGGCCAGGTTCAAGGTCGCGATAAACGACAGGGACGAGGACTGGGACGACAGGCTGGATGCCCTTGGCATGACCCGCGGCGGCGGCCCGGCGGACGTTTCCGTGGACTTCGGCATGGCGGTCGGGGCAAACCATTACGCGGCTGAGTGCGGAGGCGTGTGGAGGTCGCCCGGTCCGGTCGGCATCTTCAAGGGGCCTGTAAAGTAGAAACCGGCATCGCGGTCGGGAAACGGCACGGCGTCCGGCTGACGCGGACGGCGGCGGGGATCCGTGCGGGGGTTCCCGCCGCCGCGGCAGTTCCAGCGCGCTTCCTGACGGCTTCCGCGGCAATCCATTCCTTCCTTCCCGTTTCGAGCATCCGCCACCTGCTTTCTACCTTCAGGGAACGGGGCACTCACCAACAGCGGCGTAGCAGGGCTTTACGCGCACGACGCGCACGTTGAGCCAGTCGGCGACGTATACGGCCTCCGGGATCGCCGCCACAACCGCCGGCCAGGCCAGGGGGATGTCCGGGACCGGAACGATACCACCGGGGCCCGTGCTGTCGCAGTTCCCGTAGCCTCCGAAGCTGGTTATCTCATCGCCGGCCGTGTCGAGCACTGTCACGCGGCAGCGGCCGGGGTCCGGTACGTAGATGCGGTCGAAACGATCCAGGTCGAACCGCCCCGCGCCGCATACGCAGCACTGGCCGATGGCCGGCACGGGGGCGGCGAATCCGCGTACCCACACGGCGCCGTCCGCTTTCGCCGGGCCGCTCGGCTTGTCCCATCCGGTCGCCGTCCAGCCCAGAAGATATCCGTCACCCGCCGCTGCCTCAATCCTGCCGTCGTACTTAGAGCCTGCTCAAAAACCTCCCATTACGGAGTCGAGAACGCATAGCCGTAAGCTCCGCAGCGGCAGGCCAAACTTCCCCTGACCTTCGATTGACAGGGTGGAGTAACGCTGTAGGGTTTTGTCAGAAGGCACACGTTATTTTCTCTCGCTTGTCGCATTGCGCCGTTGGTGTTTCGGGGCTCAAGGCGCGGACACGTAAGCGGCGGCTGCCGGGGGGAGACGCAGCCGATTGCGCTGTCGGTCCGCAGGGACGGTTGTCAGAAGGGGCGCAACGGACGGTTGCGGGGATGGCGCGCGCGAGCTTACCTCTGGCCTCTGAAAAGCGTTGGGGGTGAAATCGCGAGAAACGCTATACCGGTGGGTGCGGGTTCCCTCTGAAGAGCTGGGGGAAGTCCCTGCGCCCGCCCCGCGCAGATCTCCCTCCCGTCCAGGAGCAACGCAACCAGCCGGGGGGAGACTCCAGCCCCTGTCGGGGCAAGGGCTAAGACACGCGTGGTGTCAGGTAACGTCTCCAGAGGGAAGAGTGGCGCAATGGCAGGACGGAATCGCATCGGGATCGCCGCGCTAAACGCATCAGGCTCCTGCTTCAAAGACGGCATCTTGAGACCGCCTGGACTCCGCTGCGCGACCGTCCTCCGGACGGTAACGGTCGGGGCGACGGTCTTGGTCGCCTTCCTTGCGCCCGCATCGCGCCCGTTTGCCGCAGCTGGCGAGGCGGTAGCAGCAGGGGGGGTGGAGAAGGCTTCGGCGTTGGAGAGGGCGGCGGCGCCGGGCGGAGCGGGTGCGGACGGGTCGGCAGCTGGCGGGGCGCCGGCCCCGAAAGGCGGCTCCGAATGGCCCCGCTATCGGGGGTCGAACGGCGACGCGGTCGTGGAGGATGCCGGTATCGTCCCGGCAGATCTGGCTGCCGGCTTCCGGAAATTGTGGAGCGTTCCGCTGCCGGACGAACCTTCCGCCGACACCGGCCCTTCGTACGCGCGCTACAACACTTACTCCGGCCCCATAGTTGCCGGCGGGAGAGTCTACGCGCCGTCAAAGGTCGGAAAGAACGACGTCCTGTCGTGTCTCGACGCTGCCACCGGCAAACTGATCTGGCGGCATGAATTCGAGGTTCCGGTCCTGAAGAAGGAATACGGCACGGGCATGCGAGCCACCCCCTGCGTGCACGGC
The DNA here is from genome assembly GCA_026417845.1 of Planctomycetota bacterium. Classification (GTDB taxonomy): domain Bacteria; phylum Planctomycetota; class SZUA-567; order H5-PLA8; family CALKMO01; genus CALKMO01. Next base: position 2,427 of record JAOACM010000499.1, read on the forward strand.
GATTACGTGTACATTCTGAGCTACTGGGGCCATCTTTCCTGCCTTCGCAGAGAGGACGGAAGCCTCGCCTGGCGGCGCAATCTGGTCGAGGAATACAAAGGGAAGCTGCCGCCGTTCGGAGCGTCCGCATCGCCGGTGGTGCTGGACGGAAAGCTTATAGTGCTGCCCGGCGGGCCGGGGGCAGCCGTGGCGGCGCTGGACCCGGCGACCGGCAGGGAATTGTGGAAGTCGGGCGATGGCGAGCCGGCCTACGCGACGCCGGAGGCGGCCACGGTATGCGGCGTCAGGCAGATACTGGCGTTCATCGCGCCGGGCCTGGTCGCCTTCGATGCCGCCACCGGTCGCGAGCTGTGGCGCTACGACTATCCCGAAGACTGGCGCAAAAACATCGCCGCTCCGATCATTGTCGGGGATATCGTATATATCGCCAACAGGACGCTGGGCGTCACAGCGCTGCGCATTTCCTTCGACGGAAACGCGTGGGGGGTGTCGAAGCTGTGGACTTCCCGGAAGGAAAAGATGCACTTCGCCTCGCCCGTCATTGGTGATGGTTGCATATTCTATCACGACGGCAAGAGGTCTATCAGATGCCTTGACCTTTCGAGCGGGAGCCTGCTATGGGCCGAACCGGACCTCGGCAGCCAGTGGGCTGGAATGGTACGCCTCGGGCGCTTCCACCTGCTCGCGGCCACGGACGACGGCCACATCAATCTGCTGGAAGTTTCGCGAAATGCCTGTCGGCGGATCGTCAGGTTCCAGGCATTCGGGACCGCCTTCGTACAGCCGGCCGTTGCGGGCGGCAGGCTGTACGTCCAGGATTTCAAGGAGC